>DASYRY010000475.1:0-4003 GCA_036004025.1 Candidatus Polarisedimenticolia bacterium
ACGCTCTCTCGCCCCGGTTGGTTTGCTCAACGACCATCGGCACTAGAGTCATTGAGCTAACCCTCCCGACTAATAGTAGCTTGATCCAACAAAAAGTCAAGCGACTTTTCTCTCTGCAATTGGCGTTCGAGGCCGCCCAGATGGCCTTTGCGGAGAAGCTGTTCCCTCAGCTCCTCGGCGCTGATCTTTTGACGCCGTGCCTCGTGCTGTAATCGCTCCTGGATCTCCTCGTCGCTCACCGTAATTCCCTCCTGCTCCGCGATGGCTTCCAGGATCAACATCGCGCGGACGCGCTTGGTCGCGGCGGCGCGCCCCTTTTCGCGCTCCTCCCGCCAGTTCACTTCCGCGTGGTGAGGATCGATGCCCTGAAGGATCATCAAGCGCACGGTCTCCTCCACCTGTCGATCCATCTGGCTCTCGATCATGGACTCGGGAACTTCAAACTCGTTCTTCTCGACCAGCTCCGTCAGAATTCTGTCCTTGGCTTCCGCGTTGGCGTCCGCCTTCGCCCGCCGTCCGAGTTCCTGGCGGACGTGCTCCCGCAAAGCCTCGAGGGAGGTGAAGTCTCCGACCTCCTTGGCGAACTCGTCGTCGAGCTGCGGCAGCTCTTTCGCCTTGACCTCCCGCGCGGCAAGCGTGTATTCGAGCGTCCTGCCCGCCAGCACGCCGGAAGGATAGTCGGAAGGGTAGGTCACCTGAAAGGTCTTGGACTCCCCCGCCGCGATGCCCAGGAGCTGCGTGTTGAACTCCGGGTGGTTTCGCTCGGAGCCCACGCTCATGGTGATGACCTCGTTCGCGAAGTCCTTTCCCTTGCCGACCAGGTAGCGGCCTGCCAGGGTCCCCACCACGACGTCTCCATCTTCCGCCTTGCGATTCTCGCGCGGGGAGTAGCGGGCGGCGCGCTCGCGCAGCGAGTCCAGGCTCCTTTCGACGGCGTCTTCGCCGACGACCGGCTCCTTTCGCGCCACGCGAAGACCACGGTAGTCCTCGACCTTCATCGCAGGCCGGATTTCGAACGTGGTCCGGAAGACGAACGGCTGTCCCTGGCGATAGTCGTACTCGTCCAGGATCGGGTGTTGGATCGGCTGGATGCTCTTCTCCTCGAGAGCCCGGTGAGCATACTCCTCGATGAGATGCTGAAGGACGTCTCCCTCCACCTGCTTGCCGAAGCGCTGTCGCACGACGGACAGAGGAATCCTGCCGCTGCGAAAGCCTGGGATTCGGGCCCGGCGGCGATACGCTTCGAGAGCCTTCTCCATCTCGACCGCGACCACCTCCGCGGGAATCTCCACCTCCATCCCGCGCTTGGTGCTGTTCAGCTCGTTGATGGTCACCTTCATCGTTCACGTCACCTGATGTCTTCTCTGGATGCCTCGGAGGAATGGAGCCGTTGAGGGAGGTCCTTAAGCTTGCGGAATCCGATGGGAGCGCGATGCTACCAGATGTACGACAACCTAGCAAACGAAGGCTGGGGCTTCCGTTGCCCCCTCCCTCGGGCTGTGCTATAAACTCCCGCTTCCGGCATGGAGGGCTTCTTGGTGCACCCGTCTGGCTCGATTCTAAGCTTTATCTTTCCAGCGGCGCTCGCTCTATCCGCCATTCTCACCGCGTGCGGCTCAGGCGGCGATATTCAACCTGGAGTCGGTGCCGCCGGAATCCGGGTCGGAGACGATCGGGCCGCGGTGGAGAAGAGCCTCGGGAAACCGCAGAGCTCAAGCAGCAGCGGAGGCCAGGGCGACCAGAGCCCGGAAACGACCTATCTCCTCTACCCATCCAGGGGGATCGACGTTCTTTTGGAGGGAACCAAGGTCCGAAGCATCTTCCTCTATAACGAAGGGGTGGAAGAGCACAAGAAGTACCCCGGGAAAGGCCCTTCTGGAATCACTCTCGGCTCCACTCGGAAGGAAGTCCTCAAAGCCCTCGGCGATCCGACCACCCGGGGCCTCGGAAGCGAGGCGGACAGCTGGTTCCGCTACGACAGCGGGCTGGAAGTCGCCTTCCAGAACGACGGCACCATCCATCATTTCGTGGTCACGCGCCCTCATTGAGACTCTCGCCAATCGCCCCTCGACCTGAGACCCCTTGAGACTCGAGGGCCCACAACCATCGCAGTAGCAAAGGGTTGACCACCCTTCCCTGCCAAGTCTCAAGGATATCCGCCTGAGACCATAGGCTATTCATCTCATTGTAATAGACTTATTTAATCTGTGCATGGCCGTCGGTCGCCATTCTTCATCCTGAGATTTCGGGTTCGGCCGAGCGCATTCCCGAGAGCTCCAAGAATAAAGTCCACGTCTCCAGCGCTGCCCGGATGTTCTGCCCCACCGACGGACTTCTCTGGCCCGGGGATTGCTGTCCTGCCGAAGGCGGGGGCAAATCATGCGGCTCGACGGAGAAAGAGGGAGTCCGTCTCGAGTGGTCGTCGTTTCGGAGGAGATCCTTTCCCGCCTGAGGTCTTCTCCGAGCCTCCTCCGACGGTCCAACGTTCGATTTCTCCTCGCCTATAGCGGGTCCGAGGTTCTTTCCCTCGCCCGAACCTCGGACCCTTCTTTGGTCTTGATGGACTATGCCCTGCCGGTCCTGCGAGCCGATGAGGTCTGCCGCGAAATTAAGGCTTCCCTCAAGCTGCGTGACACACCCGTCGTCATCGCAGGACCGGCTTTCCCTCCCGAGTTCCAGACCGCCTGCCGAGCGGCCGGCTGTGACGCCTACTTTCCCACTCCGCTCGAAATGCCCGCCCTGGCCGCTCACGTCGCCAGGCTGCTCGGAATCCCGGCCAGGAAGGAATCCCGCCTGTCGGTGCTTCTTTCCGTCACCTATGGAGCGATCGTCAGCCAGTCGCTGGGCTGCTCCCGGGATTTGAGCCTCGCCGGAATGCAGGTGAGATGCTCCACGAAGCTCCAGGAGGGCTACTGCGTCAACGTGAAATTCTCCGTCGACGCCAATCCCCCCATCGCGACGCTCGGGAGGGTGGTTCGCGTGGTCCCCACCGAAGAGGGCGAGTACGATACGGGCATTCGATTCATAGGCCTCCCCGCGGAGGCCCGCACCCGCCTCGAGGAATTCCTGGAGAACCGCCGGGTCTGATCGGCCGCTGCTATAATCGGTGTCGCTTCCCACTCGTCTCTCTGGAGAGCTTCGTGGGCGACCCGCTTCGAATTCGACCCTTCACCCTCGGTCATCTTCTCCTCCTCCCCTTGGCACTGCTGGCCTCCGACGCGTGGGCGGTGAAGCGGGAAGTCGTCAAGGAATTCCAGGACGAAATCGCGGGGCGCACCTTTCGCCTGCGCGTGGATCTGCAAGGGACGAACTATCTGGCGATCCCCAACATCGTCAGCCGCGAAGGCTTTCACTACCGAGGACGCCAGTTTCCGGTGCTCTTCAGGGAGATGGAAATGATCTACGTCGACAGGGTTTCCAGCGACGGGAACAAGACGGTCGCCCTGACCCTGTACCGGAACAAGAAGGACGCCGGACAGATCCGCGGCGCCATCCCGCCCCCTCCCCTCGGCCCGGCGGGCCAGAACGCCGAGACCACGCTGGGAAGCTTCGCCCGCGATCTGAGCACGACCGTGATTCTGGAGCTGCGCGCCGAGAAGAAAAACCCCGAAGCCCAACGAGGAGAGATCCGAGAGCTGCTGAGCCGTGTCTTCTTCTACAACATGGAGCCGACGCACGCGGAGAGAGAAGCCTACATCCTGTCCCACCGGGACGTTCCGGTCTTCAAGCTCGCGGAGATCACGGGATTGCCCGAGGAGATGGTGAAGGAGATTCTCAAGCGTGACGCGGAGCCGCCCGCCTCGGGCGATCAGAAGGAACGATGAGGGAAGCTGGTGCGAAAGGGGGGAGTCGAACCCCCAAGGGTTTCCCCACCGGATCCTAAGTCCGGCGCGTCTGCCAGTTCCGCCACTTTCGCATCATAGACAACAAAGAACTTACCGGTTTGGTGGATCTCCCGTCAACCCAGTTCCGAGATACTCCTCCAACCAAAGCCCTAGCGTGC
>DASYRY010000476.1:0-7525 GCA_036004025.1 Candidatus Polarisedimenticolia bacterium
TCGGCAGGTGCTGGCCAAGACGACCTCGCCCGAGTTCCTGCCCCTGTCGCGCAACTAGGCCCGGCTAGAGAGCGTGCCGTTCCTTCTTCCCTAGAATCTTCCAGGAGAGCGTCACTCCGGCAGGCTGGAGATGACGGGCGGAGACTTCCTTGAGGAACTCGAGCTCGCGTTTCCCGGGCGGATGCTTCGTTCCGAGCTGGATGTGGACAGGCTTTCCGGCGAGGTGGGGATAGTCCTCCTCCAGCTGTCCGTCCAGCGCGTAGGAAAGGTAGCAGTCCAGCTTCTCCTGGAGGTCCTCCAGGAGATTCCCCCCCTTCGACCAGTCCCGGTACTCGACCATGACGAGCAGGGTCTCGTCGGACTCGGCGTCGTGGGCCACGACGTCGATCGTGTTCCGCTCCTCCACCGTCATGACCGGCCGCTCAGCATTTCACCGTCTTGCGCTTTTTGCCGATCGTCCCTCGCTGGCGCACCTTCTCGATGGTTTCGGGCGCGTACGGGACCTTGCAGAGAGTTCCCCCCACGTCAACAGTGACCTTCCCGATGCTCTTGCCGATCTTCGAGGCGACTTCCGTGAGGCTTTTCACGTAGCAGCCGGCCGAGATCACGAAGCCGTTCATCGCGTATCGGACCCGGTCGGGCTGCCGGTGGATCGTCTTCTCGATGCGCTCGAGCAGGCGCTTCAGCTCGGCCACATCCAGCTCGGCATCGTCGCGCAGCGCCACCAGGCCTCCCAGGGTGGACCATCCGGCCGCGGCGATCTTCTCCGTCTTGGATTCAATCCACTCCAGGGCGACTTCCCGTCCATGGTGGCTTTCGGCCGCGACCCACGGCACCGTGTATTCGCTGAGCACGGAGCAGTCGGCCTGCTCGACCCAGTCCTGCAGATTCCGCTTGCTCATCCTGGCGTCGTCCGCGATTAGCCCGGCCAGATAGCGCGCGTCGTAGATGCCGGTCCCGTAGAGATCCAGCGCGAGCTGGTAGTCCTTCTTGATGCGCTTCTGGATCTTCTTCAAGTCCTCGATCTTGACTCCGAAAAACGGCTCCTTCACGCCGTGGCTGAGAAGCACTTTCTTGTAGGAGTCCTTTCCCAGAGGCTTCAGCTCCTCGAGAATCTGCGCCACCGTCATGCATTCCCCTCCCGCACCTCCGATGTTCCATCCCCCAGACCTGCCGGCCCTGCTCTCTCCGCCGCGCACTCGGCGCGGCGACCCTGACCCTCGAGCACCCCACCTCGTCCGCGCCTATCTTCCCGCTTTGTACCAGGCTTCCATCGCCTCTCGAACGCCCTCCACCTCCTCGGGCCGCAGGGTCTTGTCGAGAGCCTCGACGTAGACCGTCTCATCCTCCGGATACTCGCACACTTCGTACGAAACTCGGTTTCCGGTGGCCAGATACTCCATCGGCTCGATGCCCGTATTGACGAAAGTGTGGGGGGCGGGATCACCCGCGCGATAAAGGATGAAATCCCCCGTCCGGACCGGAACGTCCTGCCCGCCGTGACGCAGCGTCCCGCTTCCCTTCAGGATCAGGAACATTTCCTCCTGGAAGTGATGTCGGTGAAGCCTGGTCGCCTGCTTCCCGGGCGCCAGCCGGTAGAGCCGCAGGCCGGACAAGGCGGAGCCCAGCTTGCGCGCGGGATCCTGAATCTCGACCGCCACGCGCACGTCCAGGGACCAGGGGGTCCAGGGAAGATCGGCCAGGTTCACGATTCTGGGATCATTCATCGAGTTGCGCCTCCTCCTCCCCTCGAGGGCTTCGAGGGGGGTCCATCCTTCCGAACCCGTGGGATCGATCGCCATGATACCGGAACGGAATGGTCCTGAGGAGGGGAGAAGTCCCTCTCGATTCGCTCACGTCCGCTCCAGATGCTCCAGGATGAACGGATAGACGTCGCGAGCCGCGTCCTTGCCGAAGATGCAGTCGATGTGGCCGTAGCCGGGGATCACGTGCCGACAGTAGAGGTCTCCGTTGGCCTCACGCAACGTCTCGAGTGTGATCTCGGTGCTCTCCGGCAGGAAGCATGCGTTTTCCGCCCCGTGGATGAACGCGATCGGGATCGCCAGGCGATCGAGATGCGGCAGGTAGATCTCCGATCCATCGGCCGCCACGACGTGCCGCTTGCGGCACATCTCCGCGAGATGCTCGAAGGCGCGGATATTGGCGATCCCGAACATCTCGTGGAGCGCCGAGTGGGTGGCATCGTTCAGCTGGTCGTGCTCGTACAGCGGCGCGTACAGGAAGCTGATGCGGCGGCACACCGGATTCTGGCAGCGCTCCTCGGCCTGGATCGGAACCAGCTTGAGCGCCTGATCGAGGAGTCGCTCCCGCCAGTTCTCGTGCGTATCCGCGTAGGCGGTCAAGGATTCGACGCCCAGCGCCTCCAGGACGGAAGGCATGTGCAATCCTGTTTTCAGGCGCGTCATCTTCGGAGGCACGATGTGGGGGCCGATCTGCGAGCAGACTGCCGATCGCACTCCCTGGAGCCCCGCGAGCATCGCCATGACGAAGGTGGTGGACCCGAAACAGTGGGCCACCATCTGGACACTGGCGGCCCCGGTCGCCTGCTTCACGGCCTCCACCGCCGCGGGATAGTCCAGGGACGCGATGTCGTCCCCGGAGAATGACGTCGCGGCGGCGGGGAGATCGATGCTCGCCCGGAAATCCAGGAGCCACACGTCGAAGCCGTGCGCGAAGAGGTATTCGAGCAGGTTGGTCTCGATGGTGTCGATGGAGAAGATGAGGCTCGACACGCCCAGCCCGTGCGAGAGAATGATCGGTCCCTTGGCGCCGCCGCGGTAGCGGGTCAGGCGAAGCCGGACACCGTCGAACGTGCTGACTTCCCGTACTTCGGGCGCGCAGACTCGCAAGGGACGCTTCTTGCGCTCGGGGGCATCGGGATCGAAGACCTTGGAGCGGGCCGCGATGCCGCCGTAGGTGTCGAACAGCGCGCCGCCGAAGAATCGCCCGAACCGTGCGATGGCCTTCAGCCGCTGCACCGGCGTCGATGCGTGAGTCACCCTGAGCGTCTGCATCTGCCGCATGAAATCGTCCGGCCGGATCTTAAGGATGCCCCTGCCGAGCACCGGCCCCGAAGCGTCTCTCCCCCGACGGACCGTGACATAGAGCGTGGTGGCATCCGACCAGAGGTCGAACCCTGGATCGTCGTGAATCGTCTTGAAGCCCTCGAAGTGAAAGCTGTCGCCCTGCGGCGTGCTCAGATTCATGCGGTAAATCATCCGGCGCGCGCCCACTTTCTCCGGATCGACGGGGAGGAGGTTGAAGATCCCCTGCGTGGCGGTCAGAGGCTCAGGTGACAGGGCATGGGCGTCGACGGTTCCGATCATCTCGGTCTCATGGGCCGGGTCCGCGAGCAAACGCTCGAGATCGTCCGACCGGATGGTGAGCGTGAAGGCGAGCTCATTCTCCGATTCCTTCCCCTTCGCGGCGGCCGCTTCGTAATCCAGATTGGGATCGGGGGAGAAGAAGCCGCGCATCGTCTCGGTGAACTGAATGCCGAGCTTCTTCGGCTCGGATCGCCGTGACGGCGCGGAGGGCAGCCGATAATCGATCTTCCAGCCGCGATCGCGCGCCAGGAGGGTGCAGCAGCGCTCCGCCAGCGCGGAGATGGTCAGCAGGGGGTTCACGCCCAGCGGCCGGGGAACGACGGAGCCGTCACAGACGTAGAGTCCCTCGTGCACGGCCGTCCCGCTCGGCCCCGAAAAGACCTGGCCCCGTTCGTTGACGACGCCGACGCCCGCTTCCTCGGCCATGATGCATCCGCCCAGCGGATGAACGGTGATCAGGTTGTGATGCGTCAGCTTCGTCCAGGCCGGGTTCGGCACGAAGGTGCCGCCCAGCGGGCGCGTCGCTTCTCGAAGGCGCTCGTTGGCGCGACGGAAGACCTTCTGGTCCCCGGCTCCCGGCCATTGGACGCGCAGCCGGTCCCCGTCGAGGTCCATGCTGCCGGCGCCGTCGTCGTGCGCCATCACGAGGTAGACCTGGGTATGGTGCACCGCGCCCCGATAGGGGCCGCCGATCATGCTCGCGAGCACGCGACGCCTCTCCTCCATCCAGTCTGCGACGCCGTGGTCGCTGTCCTTCCCCAGGACTCCCCCGCTCGCCGCCAGGGGCCCGGGAAGCAGGGCGGCAAGCGCCCCCGGCACCGATCCCTCCTCGATCACCATGCCGTCGGAGAGCTCCGGCTTCTCCCGCGCATCGATAATTCCGCTGATGCACGGCCCGACCGGCTCCATCGAAGCCGGGGAGCGATGTCCGAATCCGATGCCGTTGATGACGCAGTCGTTGTTGTAGCCGAAGGCCAGGACGTCGCCGTTCCCGGTGAAGCCATGACCCAGTGCCTTCGAGACCGGCAGGCCGGCCTGAGCGGAGCGCAGGAGGATTTCCGTCGACCCGAGCGTGCCCGCAGCGAGGATCGCCACGTTGGCGGTCACGAACATCGTCGAGGCGCCGAATTTCTCGCGGCCGGAATGAGGAATTCGGAAGTGGACCAGCCATCGATCTTTCCGCCGCTCGAGACGCTCGACCGCGACCTCGGTGAAGATTTCGGCGCCGTGGTTCCAGGCGTCGGGCAGGTAGTTCATGAGCACGGTATTCTTGGCTCCGTAGTTGCAGCCCGAGACGCAGTCACCGCAGCCTTCGCAGCGATGCTGCTCGACGCCCACGTGGTTCACGCCGTTTTCGAAGGTGACGTTGATGGGCGGCCGGTAGAAGCGCTCGCCCAGGAACTCCGCGGAGCGCTCGAGCGCCTCCAGCTTGGGCAGAGGCTTGCCCTCCTTCGGGTAAGGCTTCGGCTTGAGCATCTCCTCGGCGCGTCGATATCCCTCCAGGAGCAGGCCCTCGGCGTCCTCGCGGATCGCCTTCGGCCATTTGAGGTCCTGGAACACCCGCGGCTCCGCGCGCAGCGACACGTTGGCATTGACCAGGGAGGTCCCTCCCAGCCCACACCCGACGAAGACGTTGATGTCACGGTTGAGGCGAAAGTCGTAGAGACCCGTGGGCGACCCTTTCCGGATCCCCGGGCCGCTCACCTGCATCTCGTGAAGCGCCTCCGCTTCGGTATCCGGATACTCGCCGGGTTGAAACTCACGGCCGCGCTCGAGGACGCAGACCCTCTGTCCCGCGCGGGCCAGCCGCGAGGCGGCGATCGCCCCTCCGTACCCGGAGCCTACGACGACGACCGGATAATGATCCTGGATCCGCTCGATGGATGACGACAGGCGGTTCATAGCAGGGCTCCTACTTTGGGGCGGGGTTGGCGGTGCGGTGGCGCCGGACACGGATCGGTTCCTCGATGAGATGGGGCGGAGTCGCCCGCGGATCGTCGGGAGAGAGGTCGGAGGTCCCGCCGCCGGGAGATGGCTTCCATCGTCGGGGGACCCTGCGGATGCCGATGGGGAACAGGGTCAGCTCGCCTTGCGCGTCGATCCGAAGCCTGAGGAAGCACTTCCAGTCGCGAATGCGAAGCGACGAGAAGGCTTCGTTCGAGTGGCGCCGGAAGCCATTCAACGAAATCAGGAGGTAGAGGCCGAGGATCCACGAGCCGGCGAAGTAGCCCCCGAGCGCGACGACCGTTCCCGCGAGCAGCAGCTGCCGGATCGACCCGAACTCCAGCCCGCACACGCTCACTCCGAGATACGTGGCCGCCCAGCCGAGCAGGAAGACCGCCGAGAGATGCGCCAGAGCGTGGATCGGACCGGCGATGACCCGATAGGGCTTGGAGCGGGTGTCGGTGAACAGAAAAAAGCCGAGAAAGATCACCAGGACCCAGAACACCGCGAAGGGACCGTTGACGATCGCGCCAAGCGTCGTCTCCAGCGCCTGCCCCCATGCCGACAGACCCAAGCTGCCGATACTGGCCTTCGCACTCCATGCCGTGAGCAGGTACAAGGTGGCGGGAACGATCCCGAACCAGGGATTCAGGAAGGGGAAGGCCAGGTTTCGCCAGGCCAGGCGACGGGAAGTATTTTGATCCGGAAAGCTCGCCTTCAAAGCGAAGGCCGGGGTCATGATTCCGGATGCGACGGTCTCCGGCAGAATCGATACGTCCAGTCCGTGCGTCGGGTGCAAGAACGCGCCTCCTCCGCCGGCGGAAATCTTCTGCGTCCCATTCGGTGCCTCATGACGCCGGTAGTGGTGCAGATCGCCCGCGAGAAAGACGGCGACGTGCCGCTTCAGAACATGGTTCTCGAGGAACGACAGGTTGCTCCCGGCGCCGATGACGTCACGGCCGTAAACGGCCTGGTAAATCCATTCCGGTTCCGCGTTGCAAAGGATGATCCGGCTTTCCTTGGACATCCGGCTGGCGATCTCGCAGAAATACTCGACCTGCGGGCAGTCGATGTCCGAGCCGAGCTGGACGTCGGTGCCGAGGAGCCACCAGTCGTGCGGAAGCTTGAGAGCGAAATAGCTGCGTGGCTGCTGTGTTTTCCATCCTCCGAACCAGCGCCCAGAGCAGTACAGGCGGGTGAAAGCCACGAGGCTGTCGTACCAGTCGTGATTCCCAGGGATCGCGAAAACCCTAGGATGGGGAGGGTCCGTCCAGGGGAGCGCGGTCTCGTAGGCGCGCACGGTGCGGAGCTCGTACCCCTCGCGATTCGGCGTGGGATAGACCTCGTCCCCTCCGAGGATCAGGATCGAGCCTCTCCGGGTTTCGTGCCGGATGC
Organism: Candidatus Polarisedimenticolia bacterium; assembly: GCA_036004025.1. Classification (GTDB taxonomy): domain Bacteria; phylum Acidobacteriota; class Polarisedimenticolia; order Gp22-AA2; family AA152; genus AA152. The sequence goes on from DASYRY010000476.1 coordinate 6,687, forward strand.
CGTCGGGAGTCTCGAGAGCGAGGCTCGGCTGGGAGAGATGGAAGGCCACGCCATAGGTGGAGTCCCACCCGTCTCCCGTGTCGGCGACGTAGTCGATCCAGAAGGCTCCGTCCTGACCCCGACCATCGGGTGCGGTGCAATCGGTCCCGTCCTTGGAGGGGTTGAACAGCGCCTCGATTAAGCGGTGATCCGCATGCTTGCCGATGATCGTGGAGACGAAGACTTCTCCGGCCGTACGAGCCAGCTGCCGCGGATCGTACCAGCCGACCATCCCGCACCGTGCGAGATTCCCCCACCTTCCCTTGCCCCTTCGAGCGGCATGCCCTTCCTCCATGACGATTGCCTCCAGGAGTCGCTGGAATGATCGCTTTGGAGTGCGGCCTTCGGGGCCGAGAAAGGGTGCGCAGGTACACGCACGCTTCCGAACGGAGCGCGATGGGTGATGATCTTCGGCAGGCGAATCGAGGCGATTGCGCGCGAGTATACGATGGCCGCATGTCCCACGCAAGCCCAGGAGCGCCGGCGGTCGGACCACGGAATAGAGGCTCGCCCCGCGCAGTTAGCCGTTTCGCAGAAGGAGGGAGAAGGTGACCGCGCTTATTCGACAGATCACTCATGAGAAAGAGGATGCGGAGCTTCTCGACGCTTACTCCGAGGCGGTGACCGGCGCGGCAGAGCGGGTCAGCCCCTCGGTGGTCAAGATCGAGGCGCGCGCGGGCAAGGGACGTCGGAGCGGGACCGGATCCGGGTTCATCTTCACTCCGGACGGCTTCATCCTGACCAACAGCCACGTGGTCCAGCCGGGAGGGCAGCTCGAGGTGACGCTCGCGGACGGGCGC
>DASYRY010000477.1:0-3730 GCA_036004025.1 Candidatus Polarisedimenticolia bacterium
GGCGACCGCCGTCTACCGAATCTGCCAGACTCAGGAGCAGGGATGGCGGGAGAAGCGCAGGATCCGAGACTTGGAGGAGCTGCGCGCGAAATCGGGAGGCGTCACCATCGGCGGCATGTCCCCTGTCGCCGAGGGGCTCAAGGCCGAGCCTCAGGATGGCAGTCCCGCCGCGCGGCTTCAGCGCGTCAAGGAAATGCTCGCGGAAGGCCTCATCACCGATTCCGAGTTCGAATCCATCAAAGCCAAAATCGTCTCCGGATTGTAGCGCCCGCGGTCCCCTTTCCCCCTCCCTTTGCGTGATCCAGAGCGGGGAAAGGAGGTTCTCGCATGCCTTCGGGGGATCGTTCACGCACGCGTCTGGTTGCCCTGCTGTGCGTTCTTCTCTGGCCGCTCGGATCGCCCGAGGCGACCTCCACGGATCGCAGCAACCGAACCGCCGGCGGCCGCAGGGCTGCCCAGCCGCCTTCAGGGCGTGTCGGTCCTCCCGTCCTTCGGGTGCCGGCGCCTGCATCCGGCGGCGAGGAGGGAATGCGGATTGTCATCGGTCCGCCCTCCGGCGCCGAGATCCGCGGCTACGTCGTCGAGCTGTCCTGGCTGGACCATGAGAACGAGCGCTGGAGCGAGTCTTCCCGCGCGCTCACCCGGATTCTCCGAGGCTCCGTGGCACGGGAGACGCTGCCTTACGAGTGGTTCTCCCGCGCGGCGGCGGGACGCGATCGGTGGCGCCTGCGCGCCCGAAGCCTCGAGCCGCCGGGCGAATGGAGCGGCTGGATCGAATTCCAGGTGGCAGGGTCGCGTGGAATCTCACGCGCCACGCCTCTGGGGGAGGTTCGGAGACGAGGCGAGAGTTCCCCACCTCCCGGAGATCGTGGGACCGCCCTGACCCTCCCGCCGTCGATGCGCCGCCCGCCTCCCACCCGTGAACGGAGGCCTGCGGGAGCAGAAGAGGGCCGATCCTCTTCGACGGGCCCGGCCAGGCGGACTCCTTCCCTATCCTCCCTCCTGCGCTCCGCGACGGGCGACAGCTCCACGAACGCGAAAATCGCTCCGAAGCTCCCCACTCCCGAGGTGAAAGCCTGGACTTGGAACGCGGTGAAACAGGAAGGAGCCTGGGTCAATCTCCTTTCCCTGAGCCAGGCGGAAACGGTGCAGCTTCGCTGGAAGCCGGTGCAAAAAAAGGCGGAGGCCGGGCACTGGGAGCTTCGCGCCGGACCCAAGACCGGCACGTTCGAGTCCGCTCAGGTGATTCACGACGGTCTGATCGAGATGCCGGGGCCGGGACAGGAATGGCGCGCGTTCCAGGTGGACCTTTCCCAGTATCCGGTCAAGGGATCCCCTCGACGCTACGTCGCCGTTCGTCAGGCCCACTTTCCGACCTCCGCCCCGGTGGAGATCCGGGTGGGCGAGCCGAGCAAGCTCGCCCATCTCCTCGGAAGCGTGAAGGTTGCCTCAGTGGATACCCCCGCCTGGGTCGTGGAGGGGCCGGCGGGCTCCTCTCCCACCTTCCAGCCAGGCAATCACGTCAAGGTGGTTTTCGATTACCAGCTGCTGAAGCCCTTCGGAGGCCGTATCTACCCCATCCTCCTGGACGAGAACGACAGGGTCTCATCGCGCAACTACTGGGAAGCGAGCGAGCCGCTTCAGGGAACCCAGGGGAAGGCCTCCAGTCGGATGACCTTGAAGTGCCCTGATTCAATGTCGCCCGTGGCACGCGTCGGCTCGATTCTCTACACCGTCACGGATGCGTCGGGAAAAGAGGCATTCAAAGGGGTCGCACCGCTGCCCCACCTGCTCGTCTTCCGCTGCAAGTTTTCCCCCGCGCGTGACGATCGCACCGAGATTCTGGTGGCGGCACCTCCCCATCCCAGCTCGGGCAGCCTGCCCGTCACGATGACGTTTCATTCCACGCCCGATTGCAACTGCGACTACGGAAGGTTCAACCTCGAGTATCCCGTCTACCGGTCCGTAAAGCAGGGGGAGACGGTCCGCCTGTTCAGCTATCTCCTGCGGGAAGACGGCAAGCCCGTGAGAGACAAGAACCAATGCGGCAGCGACATTCCCGAGCACAACGGCTACGGCTTCGAGCTGACCGGAGGAAAGCTCAGCGGAACCCTCCTGACGTCACACGGAGACGCGGTCTACTGCAGGCCCCCGACGACCCCGGGGTGGGGTCCTATCTACAAGATCAAGGGCCTGCGCGTCGAGCTTCGAAAACACCCGGGTTGGAACATGTGCCAGAACCCGGAGTCCATGCCGCTTTTGGCCAGCGACACCCTCCCGCTGGATCTGACCGTGGTCTGCAAGTAGAGCCTGACCCCTCCCTTGACATCCTCGTTTCCACGGGAATAGTGTTCAGTCGAGGTGGTGTGAAGGGGACCCATCCGGGCCCAGAACGGGAGGAGAGCATCGTGGAGAGGCACAAGAACTGCCAGAGTTGTGGAATGCCGATGAAGCGGGATATGAAAGGCGGGGGGACGAACGTGGACGGATCCCGCAATCCGATGTACTGCAGCCATTGTTACAGCAACGGGAAGTTCACCTTGCCCGACATCACCGTGTCGGAGATGCAGGACCGGGTGCGCGCCAAGCTCAAGGAATTCGGGATTCCCTCCTTTCTTTCCGGGATGTTGACGCGAAAGATCCCGAAGCTCGGGAGATGGAGATCGACCGGAGCTTGAGGATGGACGAGGCGGAAAGCGAAAAGTTTACCCGTGCGATCGTGCGCCGGCCCGGTCCGAATTTCGTCGAAGGAGTGACCACGGCGAAGCTGGGCCCCCCCATCCTCGCCCAAGCGCTCGAACAGCATGAAAAGTACTGGCGAGCCCTCGAGATCTGCGGGCTCAAGGTCCTCGCTCTGGAGGAGGACTCTCGCTTCCCGGATTCCACCTTCGTGGAGGATGTGGCGGTCCTGACGAGGAGCTGCGCTTTCCTCGCGCGCCCCGGGGCGGAGAGCCGCCGGGGAGAGGTCGCCGCCATCCGGTCGACGCTTGCCGGCTATTTTCCGGGCCTGCGAGCGATCGTCTCCCCGGGAACCCTCGACGGGGGGGACATCTGCCAGGCGGGGAATCACTTCTTCATCGGGATATCGAGGAGGACCAACGAGGAGGGCGCCCGGCAGCTGGCCGAATCACTCGAGCAGGAGGGACATTCCACCGCCTTCGTGGACATCCGCCCGACGAGAGGGATTCTCCATCTGAAGAGCGGGATCGCCTTCCTGGGTGACCACCGGCTGGCGATCGCCGAGATGCTCGCGGGGCGTCGAGAGTTCGCCGACTATGAAGTCGTGCCGGTGGCCGCCGACGAGAGCTACGCAGCGAACTGCGTGCGCGTCAACGACCGGGTCATCATCGCCGCAGGGTATCCCCGATTCGAGGCTGCCCTGCGCAGCCTGGAGTACGAGTTGATTCCGCTGGACGTCTCCGAATTCCGCAAAATGGACGGCGGATTGAGCTGCCTTTCGCTTCGCTTCTGACGATTCCGTGAATCCCAATCAAGCCCTCGCGTTGCGCGATCGCATCTGTTTGATGACGGGCGCGACCTCGGGAATCGGGAAGGCGGCCGCCCGGGAGCTGTCGCGTCTCGGGGCGACGCTGCTGATCGTCGGCCGGGATCCGCGCAGGGCCGAAGAGACGCGCACGGAGTTGATCGCGGCCGGAGGGCCCGGTCCCGTCGAGCTGATGCCGGGCGATCTCGCCTCGCAGGCATCGCTGCGTGAGCTTGTTCTCGCCGT
>DASYRY010000478.1:0-4566 GCA_036004025.1 Candidatus Polarisedimenticolia bacterium
CGCTCCATCTTGAGAATGCGCTCGAGGGCCTCGACCTGTCCCTCGTGCTCCAGCACCGTATAGAAGGCCAGGGCCACGTCGGAGTAAAGCAGCCTCCGGGTCTCCTCGACCGCATATCGACTCGCCTCGATGTTCTTCGCGGAATAGAGCAGGAAGTTCCGGTCCCTCAAGCCGTGGAAGATCGGCTGGGTCAGGTCGACGCGCAGCTCGTTGCGCGTGTCGGACACCGTGACGACGTTTCCCGTTCCGCCGCTGTTCACGCTCACGGGGTTCTGCCGATAGTAGACGTCCACGAGCGTGAGCTGCGGGAGCACCTGGCTGCGGGCGCTCGTCCGGAACAGGCGGGCCTGGTTCAGGTCCTCCTGGGCCCTCGCGACTCGCTCGTTGGACGCGGCGGCGGCGGCGAAGGAATCCGAGAGCGTCAGCATCCCGCGCTCCCGGACTCGCGCCAGAGGATCGCTTGGCTCCTGGGTCGCTGCTGCCAGGGAAGCTGTGGCGAGAATCCCGGCCAGGAGGATCGAGACAAGCCCCCGCACGTTCATGAGCCTTCCTCCACGCCCCCGATCCCCTCCAAAAAGACCCGAACCATGGCCCGGGCGAGATCGTCCAGCGAGGTCCGGGAGACAATCTCCTCCCGGAAAATCCGGCGATTGAGCATCGCGGAGAAGATCATGCCGCTGAAGATGCGGGCGGCGAGTCGCGGATCCACGGTGGAACCAGCTCCGGGACGCGCCCCGCGGCGACGGATCTTCTCCTCGATCAGGCCGAGGAGCTTTCCGGAGCGGGCCTTCCGGAAGCGCCGGGCCAGGTCGTGTCCGTCCATAGCGCTTCGCAGCATGAGCCGGCAGAACGTATCGTCGGCGTCCACGCGGCGCATCAGATGCGTCGCGATTCTCAGGAAGAAAGCCTCGTCGCCGAGGGAGAGGAGCGAGTCCTCCAGGGGGAAGGCACGCTCCGCATCGTCGATCTTGTATTGCAGGATGGCCCGGTAAAGGGCGCGCTTGTTCGGGAAATGCTTGAACAGCAGCGCCTCGCTCACGCCGGCGGCGCGGGCCAGGCTGCGGGTGGTCGTGCCGTCGAATCCTTCCCGCGCGAAGATTCCCAAGGCGGCCTTCACGATGGCCTGGGATCTTTCTTCTCCAGCGAGCCTCCGGCCGGGCATGCCCCCCCTCCAGAAGTAAGTAAGTGCTAACTATGCTAAGTCGGAGGCGAGGCGGTGGTCAAGGAGCCGCGAAGCTTTTTACAAGTCCTTTACGCGGAGAGGTGCGCCGGGGCTCTTCCATTCCACCTTGAGCTGCCGGTCGATGAATCCTGCGTCGACGAGTTTCCCCTGCGCCTTGAGGCTCTCCGACAATCCGAACAGGGCGCGCGGATTCCGCGGGTTGCGCTCCAGCTCCTCGCGGAAAACCTTTTCCGCCTCCGCGAATCGCCGATCGCGATGAAGCTCGCCTCCCAGGGAGATCCGGGTCGAGGTGAACCAGGTCGGAGGCTCGTCGTAGGCCAGAGAATCCTCCGTCTCGACGGCACGTTCCCACGCCTTCCGGGAGGCGCTCCGGTCCCCGCGGGCGGAGGCGATTCGCGCCTCGAGAGAATTCGAGGCGACGTCCAGCACGCGCCGCGCGCTGCTGAGCTGCGTGCATCCGAACATCGTGGCTTCGGGAATCTGCGCGCGGATTTCGATCACCGCCTGGCGCTCCTTCTCCGCCTCCGCGACACGGGAGCTGACGGCCAGCGCCACGCCGCGCGCGTAATGCCACAAACCCCGCGCCGTGGGCGCTTCGGCAGGCGGCTCGGGAGTCTTCAGGATCGCGTCCCACTTCGAGAAGAAGAGATCGACGAAGGTGGGGGTGGCGAGAAAGGTCTCCAGCATCGGCATCTCCTTCACGCGGGGGAGCACGTGAGCGACGACTTTGTCGCCGGCGGCGCGGGCGGCGGCGTACCGTCCGACCATGGCATCGGCATAAGCCTTGAAGTGGAGGTTGTGAGAAGAATAGGCGAGAGGGTAGATCCCGGTCGCCCCGGTCCGCCGCACGTATTCTTCGTCGGCCCTCACGGCGTCGGCGTTCGACTTCGCCGCACGATCGTAATCGCCGGTCCGCTGGTAGATGTGAGAAGGCATGTGCACCAGGTGCCCCGCTCCGGGCACGAGCTTCTCGAGTCGCTGCGCCGAGGGGAGCCCCCGCTCCGGATGGGTGGAAGCCTCCACGGCGTGAATGTAGTAGTGGTTCGCCCCGGGATGCTCGGGGTTCCGCTTGAGCACCGATTCCAGAACGGAGACGATCTTCTCCGTCCCCTCCACCGGCTCGCCTGCGGCGGTATAGAGCTTCCAGGGACGCAGGTCCATCATCGCCTCGGCATACAGCGTCGCGGCATCGAGATCGTCGGGGTAGCGCTTCGCGACCTCACCCATGGCCTCGGCATAATCCTGCGCTCGCGCTCCCAGATCGGCCTTGGGGTCGTCGCTGTATCGCTTCGCCAGGGCTGCGATGTAGGCCTTTTCGTTTTCGGGGGCCTGTTGCGCCAGCGCCTTCTGGACGGCATCGAACGCCCGCTTCTCTCCGGCAGGATCGACGGGCATGTTGATGTTGGGCCCCAGCGCGTAGGCGATTCCCCACCAGGGCATGGCCGCGCCCGGATCCAACTTCGCCGCTTTCTCGAAGGATCGGACCGCCTCGTCGTGATTGAATCCGAACACCAGCGTCAGACCCTGATCGAAGTAGCGCTGCGCCTCGGGGTTCTTGGTGGCGATCGGATGGTGATACGAGCCCATCCCGGGAAGGAAGCCGGTCTCCTTCGCGGCCGGCGCGGGAGCGTGGTGCGAAGGGGACTGGGCCATCGCCGAGGTGAGACCAGCCGTCATGACGACCAGGAAGAGCAAGCCGCGCGAGCGTCGCATTCGATTCTCCCTCTCCGAGCGCGTCGGGTTCACGAAGATTCCTCGCTGCGATTCGTCAGCAAGGCCGTGGTCTTGTGCCCGATGTTCTGCCTCAGGACGACGCGAGCGGGAGATCGCAGGCCCGAGAGAAACTGGTCCATCTCGCTGCTCTCCACGAGGAGGAAGACCCTGCGGTCCTGGGCGAGATACGTCTCCAGCTCCTCGGTCGAGCGCAGCGCGGGCATGAGACGTCCCGTATAGAAGATGTAGGCCGCATCCCAGCGCCAGAGCCCGAAGGATCGGATCTCCTCGGAAGGCGGCACCAGCGCTTTCACCTGGCGGCAGAAGGGGACGGGGGACTTGAATCGATCGGCGAGCGGAAAGATCACCAGAGCGGAATAAAGAAAGACGGCCGCCATCGTGAGTCCCACCGCGGAAGTTGCTTGCGGGACGCGCCCGGCTCGCAGGAAGCGGATCAGGACCCCGGCGCCGAGCAGGACCAGCCCCCCGAGCGGAGCGAGCCAGACGGCTTCGTCTCGATACTTTCCCGTCGCCAGCGCGTAGCCGACGACGCCGAGGCATCCCGCGCCTGCGAGGAGGAAGAAGATCCCGAGAAAGCCGAGCATGCCGCGCGCCCACCGGCGCATCCTCTCCGAGGACTCCGGCTCGAGCAGCTCGTCCCAGAACTTCCCCAGCAGGAGCGCCGCCGCGGGGTAGAGCGGCAGCAGATAGACGCCCCGCTTGGAGCCGGCCAGCGAGAAGACGAGAAGCACCACGCCCAGCCAGATCCAGGCGAGAAGCCTGCCCCGGCGCTCCATCTCGTTTCGCACCCTGCAGAAGAGGGCGAAGGGAAGGAACAAGGACCAGGGAAACAGGTCGGAGAAGAGACGGGGTCCGTAATACCAGAAGGGCTGGCGGTGATTGAAAGGATCCGTGGCGCGCTGAAGATTGTGCTTGATGAAGAAATCGGCCAGCACTTCCTGGTTCCCCGTGAAGGCGAGACTGAGGTACCAGGGGGCGGCGGTGAGCAGGAAGGCCGCCCCCATCCCGAGGATCTCCTTGCGGAAGATCCAGGCCGGATCGCCGATCGACACGAGATAGATTCCGATGATGGCGGCCGGAAGGACGAGACCCACCGGGCCTTTGGTGAGAAACGCCAGACCCATGCAAGCCCCGGAGGCGAACAGCAGGAGGCCGCGGCGAGGCCCGGCCGTCTCCTTCGCCGTGAAGAAGGTCGCCAGCGCCCCGAGGATCAGGAAGGAGAGGAGCTGGTCCATCTGGATGTACTGGGAGTGCCACCAGAACATGACCATCGTCGCGAGGCACGCCGCCGCCAGGAACCCCGCGCGGATCCCGAACACCTGTCTTCCCAGCCGGTAGAGGAGCAGCACCGAGAGGACGCCGGAAATGACGGAGGGAAGCCGGAGTCCCGCTTCCGAGATCCCTCCGGTGAGGAGGCATCCCGCCAGCATCGTCCAGAAGTAGAAGACGGGCTTGTCGGAATAAATGAGGCCGTTGACGGTAGGCAGATAGAAGTTGCGCCCCGCCAGCATCTCGCGGGTCCCCTCGGCGTAGACCGGCTCATTCGGGTTCCACAGGGAGCGCATGCCGATGCCCGCGCCGAACAGGAGCAGCGAGCCGAGCAGCAGGATCAGAATCCGGAAGCATTCCCTGGAGGGAGAGAAGAGATG
>DASYRY010000479.1:0-3063 GCA_036004025.1 Candidatus Polarisedimenticolia bacterium
GTCAAGGGCAGGAGGTCTCCCACTTTCACGCCCGCTGTGCGCGCCAGCGGGTCGCCCACCAGGACCTCCCCTTGCCGCGCGGCGCGCATGGCCGCCGCGGCGCCTCCCTCGAGCATCGCAAACCGTGATGCGCCGCCGGGCAGAGCCATGTCCACTCCAATGACGGAGACCCGCCGCCCGGCGCATTCCGTGAACACCTGCCGAAGCCGATCGATCGCCTTGACCTCTGCGCGGCCTTCGAGCATCGCGAGGGTCTCCGCGTCCAGCTCCGCCCCTCCACGGGCACGCGACCACGACTCGGTGGAGACGTAGAGGTCCGCCCGCACCGTGGAGGCGATCCAGACTTCCAGCGTCCGGCGAAAGCTGCCGATCATCACCGTGACTCCGACCAGCATGCTCACCGAAACGGCGAGAGCGGCGGCGGCCACCGAAGTGATTCCCAGGCGCTGCGTCAGGCTCTTCACGCCGTAGAAGAGGTTGAACGAGCGACCGCGCAGGCTGCCGGCGAGCCGATCCAGAACGAAGGGAGAGAGCAAAGGCAGCGCCAGAACGATCGCGAAGCCCAGGACCAATCCTCCCGGCCTGACCGTGCGCCCCGCGGCCGCGTACCAGGCCGCCACCGCGGCCAGCAGCAGCGTGCCCGCGAGGAAGAGGCGAGGCGCCATATTGCCGGAGCGCTCGTGCAGCGTGTGCGGGAACAGAAGCCTGCGGATCTCCTTTCGGCTCATCTCCAGCGACGGCGCGAGCGCTCCGGCCAGAGCCCCCAGGATGCCGAGAAGGCCCGCCAGGACGATCGTCCCGGGAGAGACCGAGATCGCTTCCACTTCGTTCAGAAGGTAGAGGTTCGAGAGTGTGGCGCTGACGCTCTTCATGGCGGCGCGCGCGACTCCATACCCGAGGGCGATTCCCGGCAGGACTCCCAGGAAGCCGAGAGTCGCCACCTCGGCCAGGAGGACGCACAAGACCTGCATGGGGGTCGCTCCCAGGGAGCGCATCACGCCCAGCTCGGCACGGCGCCGGACGAGCGAAGCCCGCGTGCTGGTGTAGACGAGAAAAGTCCCCACGAAGAGACTGATCAGGCTCAAAGCGGTCAGATTCAATCGGAAGGCACCCATCAACCCTTCCGCTTCCTTCCTTCGCTGTTCGGGCGTAGCGATTCTCGCCTGCCCCTTCAGGAGAATGGCCAGCCGGCCCGCCACTTCCGCCGCGCTCGCCCCCGCCTGCACCCGAACCTCCACCTGATCGAGTTGTCGCTTGCGTCCCATCAGGGACTGCGCCTGGGCGATATCCATCACCGCCAGCCGCGAGCTGGCGAGCGGCGTGAGCCTCTGGAAATCCACCACAGCGCCGACCTTGAGCCGGATCCGGTGGGATCCGCTGGTCACGTCGAAGGAATCCCCGATGCGCCAGCCGAGCGAGCGCGCCAGGGAAGGGGTCACCGCCACCCACCCCGGATCCGCGAGCGCATCCGAGAGCGTCCGCGGAGGCGCGCTCCAAGGCAGCCGCCGCTGCGCGAAGACGTCCAAGCCGATGAGCTCGAGAAAGAAGGCTTCCTTTCCGGCCAGGGCCACTTCCATGCGAACGACGGGCCACGCCGCCGCCACTCCCCGCGTCCCCAGAATGCGTGGAAAGATCTCGTCCGGGAGAGCGGGCCCCCGCGGCAAGACGGTCAAGTCCGCCTCGCCTCCCACTGCTTGGACGCTTCCCCGGAAAGCTCCCAATGCGCTACGGCTCAGGATTTGAATGGACAGGACCGAGCCGACTCCGAGGGCAACACCCAAAAGCGTCAGGACGAATAAGGCGCGGCCCGACCGCAGGTGGGCCGCGAAGGAGGAGAACAGGAGCCGGATCAAGGAGGCGCCGGCGAGCGGTCCAGCACTCCGCTGTGCAGGCTCCAGATCTGGTCCGCCATGGCGGCGAGATCCCGGCTGTGAGTGACGTAGACCAGCGCGCTGCTCTCCTGCGCGGCGAGCGCGAGAAGCTGCTCCATCACGCGACGACCGTTTTCGTCATCGAGACTCCCCGTCGGCTCGTCCGCGAGAAGGAGCTTGGGCTCGCGCAGCAGCGCCCTGCAGAGGGCCACCCGCTGCATCTCTCCCCCGCTGAGCTTGCGGACGTTCTCCCGCGCGCGATCCTCCATCCCCACCCGCGCGAGGAGCTCCCGGGCCCTGGCCTCGGACCGATCGGCCGGATCCGAGGCGATCCAGGCGGGAAGAAGGACGTTGTCCAGCACGCTGAGGTGGGGGAGAAGGTGGAAGAACTGGAAGATCAGACCCACGATCCGCCGCCGGTGCAAGGTTCGCTCCCTTTCCCCCATTCCGGCGAGATTGCGCCCCAGCAGCTGGACCTCTCCCTCGCTGGGCCACTCGATTCCCGCCGCGAGATGCAGGAGCGTGGACTTGCCGCTTCCGCTTCGCCCGACGATGGCGACGCTGCGGCCTCGAGGCACCTCAAAGGTGACGTGGCGCAGGGCGGCCAGCGGCTCCCCTTCCTTACGGGCGTAGGTCTTGGTGACATTGCGAAAGGCCAGGATGGGAAGGGCGCTTTCCGACGACATGCCGCATGTCCGTCCGTTCGCGATCCGGGGAAGCGCGGAAAACTATACTGCCCTTCCGGCGACCTCTCAAGACGGAACCGGGGGGTCGCTCGCAGACGCCTTGGTTCTGGACTTCAGTTGTCGCGATTGACACGGCGGACGGTGGGATCTCCCGAGGACTCGCACGAGAAGACGCCTCGATGGACGCAGCGATTCAACTCGCAGGAGTCGATGGTGCATTCCTGGAGATCGTCACAAGCGCCGTTCGAGAGGCAGCACAGCGGATCCGAAGTGTGCATGGGCCCGAATCCGGAAGTGCATGTGTCCTGGGTGCAGGGGTTGAGATCGTCGACGTTCAAGGGCAGGTGGACGCAGCCGCCGGCAGTGCAGAGGTCCCGGGTGCAGAGATCCCCCTCCTCACAGGCAGCGTCATCGTCGCAATAGGGGGAGTCGACATCGCCGCGCCGGTGATTGAAGGTCTGGCCTCCGAGGGTCATCACCACACCCCCGTCCAATCCTTGATTCAG
>DASYRY010000480.1:0-5179 GCA_036004025.1 Candidatus Polarisedimenticolia bacterium
TGGGAACTCTGAGCGACGAGCAGAGGAATGCTCTGGAGTTGGCTTTCTACGGCGGCTTGTCCCATTCGGAGATCGCGGCGAAGCTGAGCGAGCCGCTGGGCACCATCAAGACGAGAATCCGCCAGGGTCTGCTCGCGCTGCGGGAAAGCCTGGGAGTTCAGTTCTCATGAAGGGGATCGTGTATGCGCTGTGAGGAGATCCGGGAGCTGCTGCCCCTACACGCCCTGGGGATGCTCGAGGCGGGAGAAGCAGCCGAGGTGCGCGCTCACCTCGCGGCAGGCTGTCCGCACTGCGGCGCGGAAATGGCCGCCTCCGGCGAGACCGTTGCGCAGATCCCTTTCTCTCTGCAGGAGGAGGAGCCCTCACCCATGGCCAAGGCCAGGCTCATGGCCGCCATCCGGAGCGAAGGATTTGCCCGGCGGGTTCCCGCAGCGAGAACGGGGTTTTGGGGTAAGGCGGCGGGGCTGGCCGCGGCCGCGTCGGTGGTAGCCGCTCTTCTGACCGGCAGCTTGGTAAGCCGGCGCTACCGGCTGGAGTCGGAGGATCTCCGCGCCCAGATCCGGATGCAGAAGGAAGAGCTGGCTCGCTTGGAGGGTCAGTTCCGCCGCACGAGAGATACGATCCTGCTCGTCCGCTCGCCCGGCTCGAAGGTGATCGATCTGCAGGGACAAGAGGCACGGGCGGCGTCGGCGGCGCGGGTTTTCTGGGACGTCCGCCGAGGAACCTGGCGACTCTATGCCGACAACCTCCCGTCCGCCGGTCCCGGTCGGGCCTACCAGCTCTGGCTGGTGACGGCGAAAGCCAAGATCAGCGCGGGAGTTTTCGATCCTTCTTCGGAGGAGGGAGCTTCCGGCTTCGTGTCGGTGCCGCCCGAGGCCGGGAGCGTGGTCGCCGCGGCCGTCACACCTGAGCCGGAAGGAGGCTCTCCCCAGCCTACCGGCGATATCCTGCTGCTGGGGAAAATCTGACAGGCGCATGAAAGCCGGCGCGAGTGGCGGGATGCGGGATCAAAACCTCCGCTCGGTCCCGCCCCCGGGAGTCGTCTCCCAGGGGGTCCAGACCAAAACGACCCTCCCGACCTGGATGTCGCTCTTCTTCGGGCGAAGCGCTGTCGACTCGATCAGAAGGGCCGAGGAATCCGCCCGCTGCTGAATGTCGGAGATCTGCGCCTCCAATTCCGCCTGGAGCCGGGCAAGATCCTCCTGAAGCTGCTGGGCGCTCTCAGCCGCCCGGGTCACGTCCTCCCTCTCCCTTGCGGTCCTTCCGACGCTGCGCGCGGCGGTGGTGCTCCGTCCAAGAGTGCCGAGGCTCAGAGTCTTCCGGCCGAAGAAGGCTCCCAGGATGGCGGCCCCCGCGGAAATCGCGGTCTGTACCTTCTGGGCGTCGTACTGGGACTGCTCCGACTCCACCCGCTGCTGGGCACGCCGAAGCCGGTCCTGGATCGAAGCCATCTTGGCAGCGTGGCGGGTCCTCAGCGCTTCGACCGACCGGTCCCGCTCTTCCCGTAGCTGCTGGCCGAGCCGAACACGGAAATCTCCTTCGGATTCGCCCAGGCGCGAGGTCTGTCTCAGCAGGGGACAGGTGAAGAGCGTGAGCGCGCGGTTGCGATAGAGCGACTCCGAGAGGGCTTTCTTCCAGCTGTCGTAATTCTTCAGTCGGCTCGCCGCGGGGGGCAATGCTTCGAGCGCCGCGCCCGAGCGCGGCGCATCCTCGAGATCCGGCTCTCGGTCCAGCGATTCGGCGGCTTCCCAGGGGTCCTCCGGGAGGGGGTCCCGAAGCGGCGCGAGAAGGCACACTTCCTGCCGGAGTCGCTCTCCCGACGGCGCCTGCATGAAGTGGATATGGGCCGTGCCAAGCAGGGCCGGCCGGTAGAGAAGTCTTGTGGATTCCGACGGGCCCCCGCGCCAGGCGAGAAAGGTGTCACGCAGGCCGGGCGGTAGCACCGGACGCGCGGCGGCGGGTGTCGCGGTCCCGATCGTCGAAACAAAGGCAGGCGCGGACGCATCCACGCAAGCTTGCGCCGCGGGCGCGGGAGGCTTTCGCGAAGCCATGAGCGTCTGGATCTGCGCGCGAGTCAGGGGTCCGCGAAGATACGAGAGGCACCAGCGACTCTCGAAGACGACCGGAGCGTCTTCATGAACATTGTTGAGAAGGAAAACGCGACTCTTCAGCCCCGCGAGAGTCGACTCCATGGCCTGCCGGTCGAAGGTGGCGCCCGCCGCGGAAGAAGCGCCTTCGAGTCCTTCGAGGACCCGCGACTTGTCCCGTTCGGTCTGCAATCGCCCCAGGATCCAGGTCCCAGCGTTGGAGAGCCCCTTGTAATCCAGATCCACCGGATTCTGTGTGGCCAGCACGACTCCGAGTCCCGCTGCGCGAGCCTGCTTCATCAGCGTGAGCAGCGGGGCTTTGGAGGGCGGATTGGCGACCGGAGGGAAGTATCCAAACACTTCGTCCATATAGAGAATGGCCCGAAGACTCGAGGAGCCGGGCTGAGAGCGCATCCATGCGACGATTTCATTCAACAGGAGGGTGACGACGAACATGCGCTCAGGGTCCGAGAGATGGGCGATGGAAATCACCGAGACGCGCGGCTTCCCCTGGGGCGTCCAGAGCAGTCGGGCCACATCCAGAGGCTCTCCTTCGCGCCAAGCCGAGAAGCCCGGGGACGCCAGGAGGTTGTTGAGCGACATCGCCAGGGCGAAGCGATCCTTCGCGGGATAGAACGATTCCATGTCCATCACGCCGATTCTCTGCTGCGGCGGGTTTTGCACCTGGCGGATGAGCGACGGGAGATCGAGGCGCCGGCCCGATTGCCAGGCTTCCTGCAAGATCGCCCCGAGGAGGATCGTCTCGCGACTGTTCACCGGATCCGCCTCGATCGCGAGCAAGGCCAGCACTCCGGCCACGGTCGCGGCGATCCGCTCTCGCAAGGCGTCGCCGTCGGAGATGGCGGCGGGAGGAGGATCAAAAGAGCGCAGCACCGTGAGGGACAATCCGGCGCTGCTCCCGGGAGTGTAGACGGCGAAATCGGCGGCGGCGCGCAGGCGCTCGATCCGGGCGCCGTCCTCCCCCCACTCTTCCAAGCCGTGCTTCCAGGTCGCGGCGGTTCGCGAGGCCAGCTCGTCAGGCGAAATCCCCAGCCTCACAGCCTCGCTCTCGTCGACCCAGGGACGGAAATCCGCAGTCTTCAGATCGGGAAAGGTGAGCAGAAGGTTCCCCAGATCCCCCTTCGGATCGATGGCGATGGCGGGGATCCCATCGAGCGCGGCCTCCTCCAGCAGCGCCAGGCACAGTCCCGTCTTGCCGCTTCCAGTCATCCCCACGCAGACGGCGTGGGTGGTGAGATCCCTGGAGTCGTACAGAACGGGAGCACCGCTTGCCGCGCCGTCCTGCGGCTCGTGGACACGTCCTAGATAGAAAACACCCAGTTTTTCGAAGCTGTGCATCGGATTCTCCAGGGACCGGGAGATCCTAACCTAGATTCGCAAGACCCCGAAGACGGAAGGGAGAAAGAAAAAGCGCCCCGGGAGGTTGTTTCCCCGGGGCGCTGAATCATCGCCGTGCCGTGACGGCCGCGGCGAATCGGTCAGGGAATCGTCTTGAGCTCCACTCTCCGGTTCTGGGCCCGGCCTGCGGCGGTGCCGTTGTCGGCGATCGGCACGGTCTCGCCATACCCTTTGGCGGTCAGCCGAGAGCCGTCCACCCCTTTGGAAACGAGGTACTTTCTCACCGATTCGGCCCTTGCCCCGGAAAGCTTGAGGTTGGAGGCGTCGTTCCCCTGCGAGTCGGTGTGCCCGCCTATCTCGACCTTCACGTCGGGCCATTCCTTCAGCGTATCGGCCACCTTGTCGAGAATCTGCATCGAGTCGGCCGTCAGCCGGGAGCTGTTGGTGGCGAAATTCACTCCCTCAAGAACGGCGTTGAACATCTTGGGCGGCTCCGGGGGAGCGGGAGGCGCTTCGGGGATGGGGCACCCCGACGAGTCGACTTTGGCGTCGGGTGGAGTGTCGGGGCACCGGTCCAGATGATCGAAGACCCCGTCCCCGTCGGAATCCCTCGGGCATCCCTTGTCATCCACGGGCGCTCCTCGCGGAGTGCCGGGGCAGGCGTCCTTGTCGTCGGTCACGCCGTCCTGGTCCGAATCGGGGGGGCAGCCCTTGGCGTCCACCTTGCTGCCGCGGGGGGAATCCGGACACGCATCGATTCCGTCGGGCACACCGTCGCCGTCGGTGTCGATCGGGCATCCCCTCTCATCGACGCGCGCACCGGCGGGAGTATCGGGACATTTATCCTTGCGGTCGGAAACGCCGTCCCCGTCCGAGTCCGCGGCCGGCGCGGAGGCGGCGCCGCCGAACGACCACAACACACCGGCGGCGAGCTCCATGTTGGCCTGGCGCTCGTCGAGCTGCGATTTGTCGTAGGGTATCGAGACGACTCGGCCGTCCAGCCGGATTCCGAAATACTTCCCGAAATACCAGCGCGCGCCCGCGCCGAGGTTCCGGCCGATGTTGTGGCTGTTGACGAACGGGCTGTCGGTGAATTCCCGTCCGAGCCCGGCGGTCAGGAACCAGCGGAAGGAATGGCCGGGCAGGAAATTGTAGAGGACGTTCAGGCGATACGACCGAAGCCCGATGTCCACGTTGCCGACACCCAGCGAAGGATCGAAGTCGGTCCTCGAGTTGAAATCCTGGATGGAGCCTTCCAGGCTCCAGTGATCGCTGAAGAAGTATCCGAATCGGGCGCCGTAAAGCCACCCATCCTGTGGATTGGCGATGTCATAGTCGTCCGGAAAGCCGATCCCCCCATAGGCCCCCAGCTCCCAGTCGCTCTTCTGCCCTTTCTCCGCCGCCGCCGGCGTCGCCAGAATGGCCAGCGCCGCGAGCAGTATCAGCATCCTTTTTCTCATGGCCGGCACCTCCTCAGTTGATGGATGGCGTCCTATGACACGTCTCGGGCGAACGCGAGGGTGGAAGCAACGATGCGTCCCGCGGGTCGGACTAGACTGGGCTCGTGCAGTGCTTGCATTTCTTGGCCTTCGCCAGGATCTGCTCGCCGCATTGGGGGCATTCCTTCATCGCCGGTCCCGGAGGGGTGGGCGCCGGCTTCATGGCGATCCTGCCGATGAGGTAGACGCACAACGCGACGATGAAGAAATCGACCGCGGTATTGAGGAATACAC
>DASYRY010000481.1:0-1702 GCA_036004025.1 Candidatus Polarisedimenticolia bacterium
CCACCACGGGGGTCATCCGGCTCGAGAGTCTTGCCGCCGAGGGAGCCCTCGCCTATCCCATCATCGCCGTGAACAACGCGGATACGAAGCACCTCTTCGACAATCGATACGGCACGGGGCAAAGCACCTTGGACGGGATCATCCGCGCCACGAACCTGCTCGTGGCGGGCATGAAGTTCCTCGTCTGCGGGTACGGCTGGTGCGGGCGTGGCGTCGCGCAGAGAGCCCGCGGACTGGGCGCGAGCGTCTTGATCACGGAGGTGGAGCCCGTCAAGGCCCTGGAAGCCGTCATGGACGGTTTCGCAGTGATGCCGCTCGCCGACGCGATCCGCGTGGCCGACGTCGTGGTGACCCTCACCGGCAACAAGCACGTGCTCCGGCGTGAGCATTTCAGCGCGATGAAAGATGGAGTGATCCTGGCCAATTCTGGGCACTTCAATGTGGAAATCGATATCCCCGCGCTGCAGGCCCTTTCCAAGGAACCCCGGCGCTTGCGTGAGTACGTCGAGACCTTCGTGCTGCCCGATGGTCGCCGCATCCATCTTCTGGGGGAGGGCAGGCTGATCAATCTGGCCGCTGCCGAAGGCCATCCCGCCATGGTTATGGACATGAGCTTCGCCAACCAGGCACTGTCGGTCGAATACCTGGTCAAGCGCGGAAGTGGACTTTCCAAAGGCGTCCACTCGGTGCCCACGGAAATAGACAAGGAAATCGCCCGCTTGAAACTCCTTTCCATGGGTGTGACCATCGATCGACTCACCGAGGAGCAGGAGCGGTATCTCAAGAGCTGGACCGAGGGCACGTAGCGAGGAGAGATTGGGGCGTTTCGCGGCATCCCGGCGGCGCACCCGCCTCTTCGCCGGATGGGGTTTACTGTTCCTCGCGTCGTACCTCTGCGGCTCGCTGAAACTCGTCCCCGCTGAATCCGAGACCGCCATCCGGCAATGCCGGATTTCCGCAGAGAGCCCCTCCCTCCTCGGCCCAGGGTGGCATCTATCGCCCCTGGGCCTGTGCCGACTCGTCCGATACCCTCGGAGCCCTCAGCGCATTTCCTTCGACTTTCCCGATTCACAATCCACCGCGCTGAACAGTCAGGAAGGCATCGGCACGCGGGTTAAAGGATCCGCGTCTTACCGCCTCCCGGCCGATTCGGCCATGAGCGCCTATCTGCTGCTGAAGGGTCGTTCCCTGCACCACGCCGTCGAGGGCCTTCTTCGCGGCGCCTTGGCTTCGGAGGTTCGCCTCGCCAGCTTCGCCAGAATCTCGGGCGCCCATCGAGTGGAGCTGGAAGCATCGCTCTCCCGCAGCCTGGGCGAGGCGCTACGGAAGAGGGGAGTGGTGCTTCAATCCCTTGAGATCCATTCGGTCAGAATGGCCCGCCGCTCCGATGAGGCTTCGGACCGCGAGCCGATCCCGGGAGCCAAGCTGCTGCTCATCGGCCTGGATGGAGCGGACTGGAGGATCATCGATCCCCTGATACGAAGCGGCAAGCTACCGACCTTGGCCCGCCTGATTCGCAAGGGGGCCCGAGCGCGACTGAAGAGCGTGGAGCCCATTCTTTCGCCGGTGGCCTGGACCTCCGCCGCAACGGGATTCCTGCCCTCGGAGCATGGAGTGCTGGACTTCCTCGTACAGGACAGGCGAACCGGGAAAGCAGTCCCGGTTACCAGCCGTCACCGAAAGGTCAAAGCCATCTGGAACA
>DASYRY010000482.1:0-2114 GCA_036004025.1 Candidatus Polarisedimenticolia bacterium
TGAATCGGAGGAACCCCTTGAAATACTCGTCGCGCAGGGCGGAAAAATCCAGGGGCTTCTCCTTCGGTCCCGCGCAGGCGGCGATCCCGAGAATCCCCGCAAGGAGGAAGAAAAGAATCGGGAAGGAACGGCGTCTCATGCGGGATCCTCGGAGGAAAGAGTGCCGGACATCTTGAGCAGGATCTTCCAATGCTCGCGCCCCACCGGCACGAACGAGAGACGGGGGATCCGGAATAGCTCGAAGCCTTTCAGCTTCGGGTTTGCCTTCATCGCTTCCAAGGTCACAAGATGCGCCAGGGGGCGCACCGCCTCGAGGTCCACTACCGCGAGAGCCGGGTTGTGCTCCTTGGGATTCGGATACGGGGTGCCGAGAATGCGGGCCAGCCCCACCGCGGCTTTCACGTCGCCCGTGTGATAGATCAACGCAAGGTCGCCGGCACTCGCGGTGCGCAGATACTTGAGGGCGAGGGGATTGGTGATGCCGTCCCATACCTCCACGCCTTTCTTGAGAAGATCGTCGAAGGAATACACGGAAGGCTCGGTCTTGAGGAGCCAGTACTGGATGGGCATGGCCGCGTCATTCTGCGTGAGGCGCGGGGGGCTGTCAACCGGCGGATCCGCTCGAGAGATGAGACGGAAGTTTTACAGTCGAGGGGGAATGCGTCTATCATTCGATGCATCCGAACCTCCCGTTTTTTGCCGCTTCGCGAAAGGAGTCCATGGAGAAGAGTCGGCCCGAGAATCGACTGGCGCGAGAGACGAGTCCCTATCTGCTCCAGCACTCCCGCAACCCGGTGGATTGGTATCCGTGGGGCGAGGAGGCCCTATCTCGCGCCCGTGCCGAGGACAAGCCGATCCTGCTCTCCATCGGCTACTCCGCCTGCCACTGGTGCCACGTGATGGAGCGGGAGTCGTTCGAGGACGAGGCGACGGCGCGGCGGATGAACGAGCTGTTCGTGTGCATCAAGGTCGACCGTGAAGAGCGTCCCGACGTGGACATGATCTATATGAACGCCGTGCAGATCATGACCGGGTCCGGCGGCTGGCCGCTCAACGTCTTCCTCACCCCTTCCCTGAAGCCCTTCTATGGGGGCACCTACTTCCCGCCCGTGGAGCGTCATGGGATGCCGTCGTTCGTGGCGGTGCTGGAGCGCGTAGCGCTCGCCTACCGCGAGCAGCGAGGCAAGGTCGACTCCAGCGGCGAGCAGATTCTCACCTACGTGGACCAGCTCTCGAAGGTGGTTCCGTCGCGGGACCTGCTCACCGAAGATCTGCTGATGGCCGCTCTCCAGGACTTCAAGGTGCGCTTCGATGACCGCTTCGGCGGATGGGGCGCGCCCCCCAAGGTCCCCAACGCCGCGGGGATCGGTCTTCTTCTCAGGATCCACCGCCGGCGCGCCGATCCGGAAGCGCTTCGGATGGCCGAGCTGACCCTGGAAAAGATGGCGCTGGGAGGGATGTACGACCAGATAGGCGGCGGCTTCCACCGCTATGCCACCGACGCGCGCTGGCTGGTGCCGCATTTCGAGAAGATGCTTTACGACAACGCGCTGCTGATCCCCGCCTACCTGGAGGGGTACCAGGTGACCCGGCGTCCGCTGTTCACGCGGGTGGCTCGGGAATGCCTCGAATACGTTTTGCGGGAGATGACCGCCCCGGAGGGAGGGTTCTACTCCGCCGAGGATGCGGACAGCGAAGGGGTCGAGGGGAAGTACTACGTCTGGACCGCCGAGGAGGTGCGCTCGGTGGTGGGGGAGGAGGCCGCGCGGGCGTTCTGCGCCTACTACGACGTCCAGCCCGGCGGGAACTGGGAGGGGCACTCGATTCTCCACGTCTCCCGCCCTACTCAGGAGGTGGCGCGCGCCATCGGCATGTCCGCCGAAAAGCTGGAGGCGCTGCTGATCGAATCGCGACCGAAGCTCCTCGAAGTCCGCGCCCGCCGAATCCATCCCGGCCGGGACGACAAGATCCTCACCTCCTGGAATGGTCTCATGATCTCCGCCTTCGCTCGCGGATACCAGCTTCTCCTGGAGCCTCGCTACCTGGAAGCGGCGCAGCGCGCCACCCGGTTCGTACTGGGCTCCCTGCGCTCTCAGGAGGGCACCCTCCTGAGG
>DASYRY010000483.1:0-7060 GCA_036004025.1 Candidatus Polarisedimenticolia bacterium
GGCCAGGCCTCCATCTCGCACCTGCAGCGCCGGCTCAAGCTGGGCTACGCGCGCGCCGCGCGTCTGGTGGACATGATGGAGCGCGACGGCATCGTCGGCCCCGGCGAAGGAGCGAAGCCCCGCGAGATTCTGGTGAAGACCGATTACTTCGATGAGCTGGAGCGCCACCGCCAGGCCACCGAATCGGAAGCCTGAGATCCGCCTCACCGGCCGCAAACGCTGCCCCCCCTTCTCTCGGAACGCTTTGACAAAGCTAGAACCCGGGAGTAGAGAGTTATAAGTTCCCTGCCTGCTGCCCGCGTATCGCGACGTTCCTGAGAGAGCCCTATGAAGATCGGCCGTGTCCGTTCGTTCGAAGAGGCGGTCCCGCCAAGCGTACTCCAGAGGAAAGTCCGGACCTACCTCGAGCAGAGCGTCGCGCTGGACGAACGAGTTCCAGTGGATCCGCCGCTGCTACCGGGCGCGACATCGGTTTTCTACGATGTGATTCGTTCGGAGAATCCGGCCGATTTCATGACAAGTGCGGTGTGCTAGGGAACAGCTCTCAGGGATCCCGCCGCGATGGATGGCTTCCTCCGCGCTCCAGGGTTCGCCTTCCACTACCTCGTCCGGGCGAGAAACAGGTGTTCTGCCGGATCGGGACCGCTCGGAACCGCCTCGGACGGCAATCCCCGGATGGCGCTCGCCTGTCCCTAGCGGCTCCCGAGGGACGCCCCCGCTCCCGACGACGTGCTCGAGCTCCGAGTCCTCCCTCCCTCATGGAAAGTCGGAGCCCTCGCTCACTGAAGCGGCCGAATCGAACGGGTATAATACCGGGCCCACGGAGGGGAATGATGCAGGAGCTGGAGAATCAGGAGGCGCCGTCCGAAGCGCCTTCCACGCTTCAGGAGTCCCCCGCAGCGCCGCACCCCAAGCGGACTCTGGCATCCTGGTTGGAGACGTACCCCCGGACCTGGGTCGGGCTCGTGGTGGGCCTGGCGCTGCTGCTGCGATTCGCCTACCTGTTCCGGCTCTCGAAGACCGCGTTCTACTATCCCGACCGCCTCGATCCCCTTTTCTATTTCAGCTGGGCGCGGGAGATTGCCGCGGGTCACTGGCTCGGGGAGGCGATCTTCGTGCAGAGCCCGCTGTATGCCTATATGGTCGCGGTCTTCATCAAGGTTCTAGGCGAAACCCGCCTCTTTCCGGCGCTCCAGATCTGCCAGATCCTGGTGGGAGCCGGCACATGCTTCCTGACGATCCGAATCGCGCGCCGTCTCTTCGGCGAGCGCGAAGCGCTGGTGTCCGGCTTGCTGGTCGCCGTGTACGGGCCGTTTCTTTTCTACGAGGGGATGGTCATGAAGACCTTTCTCTCGACCTTCCTGACCGTCTTGCTGCTCGACCTTCTCCTCAGGTCGGAGGGGACGCGGCGCGGGATCCTGGTTCTTTCCGGCTTCGTCTTCGCGCTGACATCTCTGGTGCGAGACAACTTCGTCCTGCTTTTGCCCCTGCTGGTGTGCGGCTTCTTCTTGGCCCTTCCCGGCCTGGCGCGCCGGCAGCAAGCCAAGGCCTGCGCGCTCTTCGTCCTCGGCGCGGCTCTCGGGATCCTGCCGATCACGCTGCGAAACTATGCCGTCGGGAAGGAGTTCGCTCTGCTCACCACGGGCGGCGGTGAGGTCTTCTACATCGGCAACAACGCTGACGCCAATGGCCGCTACCTTCCCCCTCCTTTCGTCCACGCCACTCCCGAGCAGGAGCACGAAGACTTCATCGCCAAGGCGAGCGAGCTGTCGGGGCGCAAGCTCACCCCGGGCCAAGCCTCGAACTTCTGGCTCCGCCAGGGGCTGCAGTGGATCGGCGCCAATCCAGGCGCCTGGATCAAGCTCCTCTCCACCAAGCTGCTGATCTTCTGGAACGCCTACGAGCTACCGGACAACTACAACTATTACGAGGTCCGAAAGGTCCTGTTGAATCCCATGACCCTCAGCGGGGGCCTGCTATCCGGCCCGCTTCTCATGCCCACGGCGGGGTATCTGGATGCAGGCCCTTTCGGTCTGATCGCCCCGCTCGGCCTGTTGGGCATGGCGCTCACGTGGCGAAGATGGCGACCGCTGGTCTGGCTCTACCTCGTGCTGTTCGGGTACATGGCGACGGTGCTGCTCTTCTTCAACTTCTCGCGGTTCAGGGTACCGATCGTTCCCATCCTTTGCCTGTTCGCCGCTTCGGCTGTCGTCTCGCTGTGGGTTCCCATCTCGTGGCTGATGGCGCGACTCCAACGCGGCGCGGCCGAATCCTCCAAAACTCGGCTCGAGCCTCTGGCGTCGCCCTGGACCCGGCTGCCGGAGAGACCGTGGCTGATCGGGATTCCGGCCGTCGCGTTGTTCTCGATGTGGCTGATCGTCAATTTCCTCGGGACGGGAGGGAAGGGGGTGTTTCCCACCCTCCAGACCAAGCTCTCGCTGGGGGATGCCTACCGCCAGCATAAAGACTTCGCCCTGGCGGAGAAGGAATACCACACCGGATTACAGATCCTCGGAGACGAGGAGATGGATCCGGCGACCCTCGAAGATCTCGGCGTGAATCCAGGCCGGATGCAACAGGAGGTGGAGAGCGAGCGGATGGCCCAGGGAGTCAATTTCAATACGGTGCGCGCGGGGCTGCACTTCGGCCTGGGCGCCGCCTGGGTGGAGCGAGGAAAGGCCGAGCTGCCACGGGATCGGGCCAAAGGAGAGGATCTCATCCGCCGGGGCATTCGAAAAATCGAGGAGGCCGCAAAGCTCGTCCCCTATCCGCCCTATCTGCGGCGCCTGGCGGAGTCCTATTCCGCCTTGGGCCTGACTGAAGAGGCGGAAAAGGCCTACCGTGCGGGGCTGGCCATCGCATCCGATGACTTCGGATTGCACTACGACCTGGCGGGCCTCTATTACGAGACGGGTCGCTATGCCGAGGCGCTCAAGGAAATGCACGACGCGAAACCGGCCGGAGCGCGCATGGCCCCATCCGAGCTCGCCGATTATCACTTCGGCCTCGGGCTCATCCTGCTGGATGGGTATCGCCAGCAGGGACGGGCCCTCTACCACCTTCAGGAGGCCCTTCGGATCTCTCCCGGGCATCGCGAGGCGAAGAGGATCCGGGAGCTCGTCGCCGAAATCTCCGGCCGAGGAATCCGTCCCGAGCCGGAAGAGTAGGCGCCATGGGCTCTCGAACGGCGCTCCTCCTCGTCGCGCTTCTCGGCGCTGCGATTCTTAGCGTTCGTTTCTTCGAACCGGTGGACGACGCCTACATCTCATACCGTTACGCGGAGAATCTGGCGGCGGGTCGCGGCCTGGTGTTCAACCCGGGGGAGAAGGTCGAAGGGTACTCCAACTTCCTGTGGGTGATTTCCCTGGCACTGTGCAAAGTGCTGGGCGCCTCGGTCCCGGTCGCCTCCCAGTGGCTCGGGCTCGTCCTGACGCTCGGCACCATCCTGGTCGCCGCGGATCTGGGGCGGCGGCTGACTCCGGGCTTCCCATGGGGCGGCGTTCCCTCGGCCGTCCTTCTCGCCTCCTATCCCCCGCTTGCCGCCTGGGCCGGCGGGGGCATGGAAGTTCCGCTCTTCTCATTCCTGTCACTCCTGACGGCAAGTCTGTTCGCGGCGGAGCGCCCGTCGGGGCGCCGCCCGTGGCGATGGCCGCTGGCCTGCTGCCTGGCGGCGATGGCCAGACCGGAAGGGGTCCTCCTCTTCCTGATCGCGCTCGGAGTCTGGATTGCCTTCCCGGGCCCCAGGAGGCTGCCGATTCTGCGCCGCGCCGCCGAGCCCCTCCTTCCATTCCTGGCCGCGGGCGTCCCGTATTTCATCGGGCGGTGGATCTACTACGGCTCCGTTCTCCCCAATACCTTCGCCGCGAAGTCGGGATTCGACACGGTGGTTCTCCATCACGGCACGCTCTATCTCATCAATTTCCTGCTGCTCACGGGAGGGGCGCCCCTTGTATTGGGGGCCCTCCTGGCCGTGGGATCCGCCAGCGCCGTCGTCACCCTGCTTCTCGTCCAGGCCTTCTCGTTCACACTCTACGTCGTCCTCATCGGGGGAGACGCTTACCCTTATGTTCGCTTCCTGGTGCCCGTGGCCGTGCTCCTCGCCCCTGCGGCGGAAGTGGGCTACCGCCGAGCCTGGGACTTCCTCTCCAGCCGATGGTCCCTATCTGCAGGCCGTAAGCGTGCGATCGCCTCGGCGCTCCTGATCCTCCTTTGCGGGATCCAGAGCACGAGCTCGTTCGCTGGGCCCATCTATCAGGAGTTTCGCAGGGGCTCTCAGGCGCAGGAGGGGAGGCGCAGGATCGGCATCTGGCTGAAGCGAACGGCCCCTCCCGACGCGTGGGTGGCGCTGAACCCGGTGGGGCTGATTCCTTACGTTTCGGGGCTCCCGACGCTCGACAAGCTGGGGCTCACCGACGCGCACATCGCGAGGCAAGGGAAAAGGGTCACCAACCGAGTTCTGGTCGGCCACAATCGCTACGATGCCGAGTATGTCCTCTCGAGGCGTCCGGAAATCTTGATTCTGGGGCAGGCCGCCTTGCTGCAGATCGACCCGGTGATGGCCGATCTCCGCCGCCCTGGACCGGCCACCTTCGAGGCGATCGCTCCAGGGGTGGTCAGCGAGCTCCCCGGATTCCCCGGGGACCTGCTGCTATGGAAGATGCCCTTGTTCCGGCGCCTCTACACGCCGACCATCGTGAGTCTTGAGGGAGGATACTTTTTTTATTTCGCCCTCGATCATCGCGCCGCGGAACTGGAGGATCGCTTCAGGAAGGGCTCGGGCAGCCTGGAAGAGCGGGCCGAGATGTCGTCCATTCTCGCGTCGAAAGGGGAAACGGAGATGGCGCGGCGCGAGGCGCAGAGAGATCCGACTCAAGACCCGCCCGGGGACCTCGAGAAGGCTGTCCAAGAAGCGCTCTCCCGCATGGAAGCGCATTTGCAGCGAGGCGACGTCGCCGCCGCCGAGCGCGATCTCCAGGAAGGGCTTGCCGCCTCGCCGCACGACGCCGAGCTCCTGTTCAACCTGGGAGTTCTCTACGAGCAGACGTCGCGCCCGAACGAAGCGGCGGCGGCCTATCAGAAGTCCGTGGCTTCCGATCCGTCCCATCCCGACGCCTGGAACAATCTGGGGACCCTCTTCGCCCGGCAAGGCAACTTGCGCGCCGCCAAGGAGTGCTGGGAGCGCGCCGTCTCCCTGAACCCTTCCAGCCCGGCGGCGGAGAACCTTCGTCGCCTCGCCGCCTCGCCCTGACAGGATGCTGTTCGAGAAGCGCTGCCATGCGCCCGGTGTCGAGGCGTGGGTCGCCGCCTCGCCCGGCCGCTCATGCGCTCTGGGAATCCTTCCGAAAGGCCTGCAGCAGCTTTCTGGCAGCCGCCTGCTCGCCCGCCTTGCGGGTTCGCCCGCGGCCCCGGGCGACGATCCTTCCTTCCAGGAGCAAACCGATCAGGAAGTTCCGCCGGTGTGCCGGGCCGCCCTCCTTGAGGATTTCGTAGCGCGGCGCGGACTCTCCCCTGGCCTGAAGGAACTCCTGCAAGGTGGTCTTCGCGTCTCTCTCGTCGGGGACCCCGGCGCGCGTCAGAAGGCGCACGTCGCCGGCGAACTGGCGGTCGAGGAAAGCGCGCGCAGGCTCGAAGCCACCGTCCAGGTAGATGGCCGCCACCACCGCTTCGAATGCATCTGAGAGGAGCGAGCCCTTGGTGCGGGCGCCGACCCTCTCCGCCGTGTTCCCGAGCAGTAGATGGGGCCCCAGAGCCAGCTTCCGGGCCTTCACGGCCAGCGTCTCGGCGTTCACGAGGGAGGCCTTGAACCGGGAGAGCACCCCTTCATCCCGATCGGGAAAAGTCATGAACAGACGCTCGGCGATCAGGCAGCCGAGCAGCGAATCGCCGAGGAACTCGAGAGGCTCATTGTCGGATCCTCCGCCCGCCACTTCATGAGCGTAGGAGGAATGGGTCAAGGCGCGCTTGAGGAGATCGGGGTCCTTGAAGTGGTAGCCGAGCCGGTGCTCCAGGTCCGCCCCGGGTTCGCGGGCTCGACGGCTCCTCACCGCTTGCGCAGGTAGTCGAAGATCGCCTCCCGCGTGCTCTGCGCGGACTGCTGGAGGCGCTGTTTGAGGGTTTCTCCCGCCTTGCGCTGCTGGTCCGCCAGATCGGGAAGTTGCAGTCCCTTGTAGATGTCGGCCAGCGCGAAGTGAACGTCCGCTTCCACCGGCGTGAGGCGTCCCTGGCGGTAGCCCCACTGGAGGTATCGACGCAGGAACTCCGCGGCCCCCTGAAGATTTCCCTTGTCCTTCTGAATCAAGCCGAGGTAGTAAAGGGCTAGCGGAGCGCCCGTATCCCCCTTCAGGGCAAGAGCACGCGCGAGATCCGCCTCGCTTTCCTTCATCCGCTTCAGCTCGTAGAGGGCTGTTCCCCTGGCGAACAGGGCGGCCGTATCGTCGGGGTGGGTCGCGAGAATCTGCCCGAGGTACTCCACCGCCTCCGCGTGGTTGTTCCGATCGGAATTGAAATCGGCCAGGCTCATGAGCGCATTGGCGTTTTTCGGATCGGCGGCCAGAGAGGCATGCCATTGCTCGACCGCTTTGAGCTGCTCTCCCTGGATGTACCAGGCGTCGCCTAAAACCTGATGCCCGTTCGAGACGTCTTTTCGGGCAAGGAGCGTTTCGGCGAGATCGGCGGCCCGGACGGCGTCACGGGAGGCGAGGGAGGAGCGCGCCAGCTTCAACAGCATGGCGTCGCCTTGGGCGCCATCCGGAAGGGACTTGATGCGCTGCCCCAACCCCGTAGAAGTGCGGTTGAGCGCCTCGACCATCGAGCTCACCTCCAGCTTCCCACCGGTCCGGTAGGGGTTCCAGCCGAGGGGGGCTCGCCCATCCTCCAAAAGGCGGCCCGAGCGCGCGAAGACCTCGGCTCCCTTCCCGGAAAGCCGGTACCGGACCACGATCGACTCCGGCTCCAGCACGCCGATGCGCGCGAGATCGTTGCGGATCCCATCGTCCGAGAGGATCCGGCGCATGGCTGGAAGGTCGAACTCGATCTTAGCTTCGGAAGCCAGCAGCAGGAG
>DASYRY010000484.1:0-3808 GCA_036004025.1 Candidatus Polarisedimenticolia bacterium
CTCAGTTTCCCCTGGATTGAATCGTGGTGGAGGCATTTCGGCTCTCGACTGCAACCCCGTCTTCTGGGAATCTGGGAGGATTCGGGCCGTCTGAGCGGGCTCGCCCCGTTCTACGTGCGGAGACTCGGAATCAGGGGCACGGGAGGTCCTGGGGTCCTTTCCGTCATGGGAGACGTCGGCGTTGGATCGGAGTATCTGGGGGTTCTGGCCCGGCGCGAGGAAGTGGAAGCCGTCGTTTCCGCACTCTCGTCCCATTTGAGAGGAAGCTGGTCTCTCGCCGATCTTCGCGGGCTCAGGGAGGACAGTTTCTCCGCTCGCCTGCTCGCGAAGGCTCTCTCCGGTCCGGCTCCGGATCGCCTCCATCGCGAGCGCCATCCCTGTTCCTGCGCCCCATTGCCCGGCGACTACGAGGCGTATCTTGCTTCCCTGCCGCAAAAGTTCCGGAGCACCCTGCGCTACCGCACCAATAAGCTCGTGAAGAACTTTCAGGTGCGCCTGCTGCGGACGCGGAACGAGCACGAGATCGAACCTCACCTCGCCCGCTTCTTCGACATGCACCAGGGGCGATGGATCGCCGAGGGGCACACCGGTTCCTTCTACACTCAATCGAAGCGTGCCTTTTATGACGAAATCTCGAGGGAGTTCCTGCGCCGCGAATGGCTCCGCTTCTACCATCTGGAAGTCGACGGCGTCCTGCGCGCGTCGCAGTTTGGCTTCGCCTTCAACGGAGTCCTGCACTCGCTTCAGGAAGCATTCGATCGAGACTTCCACCCCCCGGGCGTCGGAGGGGTCGGCGTGGTGCTTCGCGGATTGGCGTTAAAGCAATCGATCTCGGAAGGAATTCACGCATACGATTTCCTCGGGGGCGTCGCGGATTACAAGAGCCGCTGGGGGACCCAGACTCATTTCATCGACCGGGTCCGGATCGGAGCGCCAGGCCCCGCGGGGGCGCTGGCATTTGCTGCGACCGCGGGCGTGCGCCGGCTCAAGGACTGGGGTCGTGAGCGATCGCCCGCGTGGCTGCATCGAAGCCGCGAGCGCCTCCGCTCGTGGCGGAGGATCCGGCACGCGCGGCAGATTGCTGCCCGCCTCGGCGGGGGAGAGGGGTGAGCGCCACCTCGAAGGCAATCGAGCGCTATTTCTCCCTTCGATACGAACGTGAAGCCCTCTACCTTCCCTCCGGGCGCCTCGCGCTCTTCCTCGCTTTCCGCGAGTGGCTGCGACCCGGCGACCGGTTGCTGATGTCCCCCGTCGACGACGATGTGGTCTTCTTCACCGTGCTCGCGGCGGGGCTGACCCCGGTCCTCGGACCGCTCGATCCGAAGACCGGCAACCTGGACCCGGAGGGAGTAGACGAGAACACCTGGAAGTCGCTGCGAGGTGTCCTGACTACCAACCTCTACGGAATGCCGGACCGAATGGACCGGCTTCTCGAAATCTGCGATCGCCGAGGCATTCTCTTGATCGAGGATGCCTGCCAGGCGCTGGACACTTCCTGGGAGGGCCGACGGATTGGAGGGTTGTCCGCGGTGGCCGCGTTCAGTCTGACCAAGCATCTCGACGGCGTGGGAGGGGTCCTCGCTTTCACCGAATCCGGGCGGCGCGCCTCGCTCGAGCGGGCAGCCCGAGAAGAGATTCGAATCCCGCCGAAGGTCGCGGAATTGGGTCGGGCTTTTCGCCGCACTCTGCGCGCTACGGCAGCGCGAACCGGAACCCACGGCACCCTCCGGGCGCTGCGAAGCGCCCTCTTCCCTCCGGTCGAGCAGCGTCGGGCCACCGGATGCCCTATCGCATCGAGGAGGTCCAGAAGGAACGGCAGTCGGGCGCCGGGTTGGACCGCTTCGACCGGTGGGTTCAGGTGGACAATGCCGATTACCGGACGGAGGTGTCCGAAGCCGACGCGCGGCGGACGCTGCGCGAGATCGAGGCCTTCGAAGAGAATCGCCGTCGCCGACATGACGGGACCGGCCGATTGCTGGCGCTCGGCCTCACGCCACCGGACATTCCTCTGCCGCGGGAATGCGCGCTCTTCAAAGTCCCGCTCTTCGTGCGGGACCGCGAAAAGGCTCTTCATGCTTTCCATCGGCGTGGGCTCGACCTCGACTACATCTACGATCCGCCCTTGAACGTATATGTTTCCGACGAACTGGCCGAGAAGATTCCGTCTCGTCCCGAGGCGCTGCGCTGGAGTCGCGACGTTCTTCCTGTCAATCCTCTGGACGCGGATCGATTTCTCGAGCTGATGCGCGACAAGATGCGTCTCCAGAGAGCGGAGCATCCCGTCCCTCCATTACCGTAATGGGCTTACACGCCCGTAAGTCGAGCTCCGCGGCGGTCGCCGATACGGATGTCGAGCTCTTGACGATCGTATAAGCTACTTGTATGCATTCAGTTGTACGCTAGCATTTTGCGCCCAAAGAAGGATTCCAGTGGCATCTCCTTTGCTGCTTCGTCCACCGATTTGCTCTCTGTCGGATCGAGAGGACGGACAACATGCTGGAATCGGCTCGTGGTCATCGCGGGATACCAGGCGCGCGCATTCTGCGCTGGGTTTTCTTAGTTCTCGCGACTTTGATTTTCGTGCTCGTCCCCAGCATCGTTTCAGCCGGCACTATCAAGCTCCAGTGGGACCCCGTGGGAGACCCGGACCTGGCGGGCTACAAGGTGTATTACGGAATCGCACCGGGAGCGTACACTGGCTATACCGCCGTCGCCGTCCAGACGAGCGCCAACATCTCGAACCTGCAGGATTGTCGTATCTACTACCTTGCAGTGAAAGCCGTGGACGCGAACGGGAACGAGAGTCCGGCTTTCAGCAACGAAATCTCCGGAATGTCCGCCCCGATTCCAGCCTCCATCACACCCAACAAGGCAAAGCAGGCCACCAATGCCCTGAACGTGACGATCACCGGCAGCAATTTCGACACGCAGGCGAGGCCCGATTTCGGTCCCGACGTCCAGGTCAACAACTACAGCACGAGCTCATGCAACCAGATGACGGCGAACATCACGATCCTGGAGGGAGCCAAGGTCAACAGCGCGCCGGCGCTTCCACGGCTCTTGAAGGTGACGAACCAGAGCGGCCCATTGGGCTCCAAGAGTGGGATCTTCACGGTGGAGTTCAACGAGCGCAGGGCCGACGTCGACGGCTCGGGCCGCGTAGGCGGCCGCGACCTGCTCTATTGGCAGAACGCATTTGGCAGCGTTTCGGGCGATCCGAATTACAATGGGGACGTCGATCTGAACGGGGACGGCCTCGTGGACGGCGCCGACCTGACGCTGCTTGCGATCTGGCACGGCAAGGTCTTTTTCTAGAGCAGGGAGCGCGGAATTGGAAGGGCGAATCCAACGAATAGGGATACTCGCGGGCTTCTTCCTGCTGGCGCTGGTGAACTGCGGTGGTGGAGGCGGCGGCGGGGATGACAGCGGCGGCGGGGGAGTCCTGGCTAACTTTGCCGCAAACTGCCTGAACAGCGATCCTTGCGCCAGCGGCGCCGTCACCAGTCAAAAGGGAGTAGCCGCAGGGAACATCGTCGAGGTCGAGCTCTGGCTGAACAAGCTGAACACGACGATCGGAGAAGCGTCGTTGGATCTGAGCTTCGATCCTACGGTCGTGGATTACCAAGGGTATACGGAGGGATCGGCCTTAGGCGACCCCAATAACGCGAGCGACCCTACGGTCTATCTTGTAAGCGAGCCCCAGCAAGGAGAGGTTCTCGTAGACATCTCGCCGCCATCGGGGGGCAAGAGCATTTCCAGCCCGGCGATCATGGTGAGGCTGACGTTCAAGATGCTGAAAACCACCGCC
>DASYRY010000485.1:0-4659 GCA_036004025.1 Candidatus Polarisedimenticolia bacterium
AAGCTTCAGGATCGCGGAGGGGCGCGAAGAATCGTCTTGATGCCTCGCCAGCAGAATTGAGACCTCGTCGGCCTCCGCCATCGCGCCCGGGAGCGGGTCGAAACGCAGCGTGCGGAAGCTCTCACAGGTGGAGACAGACCCACGGTAGACGGAAGGGCTGATGGCTGGCGTCGAAGGGTTCTCCGTCGTCTCTGCCGCATGTGCCTGGGTCGAGACCTCGATCGCGGGACGATCGAAATCGGGGCCTCCAAGGACGAGCGCCGCGCCGCCCCGCCCTGGGCCGGGGCGGGCCGGCCGGAGGAGATCCCGTTCGGCGGAAAGGTAGTGGAGCTTCGTTTCCCCCTCGATCAGGTAGCGATCCCCGGAGAGGGGCAGCGTCCCGAAGTTCAAGAGGCTCAGCGATCCGTCGGGCACCAGGAACGCCAGCTGCGCTCCTTCGAGCCGTGAGGCGATGGGCTCCCACACTCTTCTCGTGAGCTCGGCGGCGACCGCGCGATAGGCCGAATCTGTCCGAGGACCCGAGCCGGGATGCGTGACTTCTCTTCGCCACGACGCAACGAGATCGTCGATCTTCGCAGCGGGGCCGAGCATCGTCAGATCGGGCCCCGTGTTGCCGGCCTTCATCGTCAGCACGGCATACCAGGGTATGCCGCGGCGGATGCCGCCGGGTCCCGATGGTCCGCCCCTCGCGGGGACGGGAAGACGGTCGAAGCGGAGATAGGCGACCAGGACCCCGCCGGGAGGGAGGCCCTTGAACGAGTCTTCGAATCCCGCGAGCCGCGAGGCCTCCTCGTTCCTGTAGGACTGACTCCTTCCCGCCAGCTCGCGCTCGAGCCGCTCGACCTCGGCTTGGCGCCGGTCCAGCTCGGCGCGGTAGCGGTCCGGATGGACTCGGTCCAGACCCGCGAGGGCGTGACGTGAAAGGAGCGAGCGCGCCCGGGCCAAATCGCCGCTGAGCTCCGCCGTCCGAGCGTCATCAAGCGCCAGGACGTTCCGGTGCCTGCGAGCCATTTCGTCCAGGACCACGGCACGAGAACGGACCACCTCCTCCCAAAGGCTCGAGAGGGTTTCGGAGTCCCGAGCCGGCCGAGGCTGCGAGTCAAGAATCGACGCCGCCATCGCGATCCCGCGACCGAGACGCGTTTCGTAGAGGAGCGCCTGACGCTCGGACAAGGCCGGAGAGGTCTTCAGCAAGTGACGACGGATGCTCGCCTCGCCACGAAGTGCCTCCTCGAAGGCCGTATGGGGATGCCCCAGCCCCCACTCCGCGGCGGCAAGCCGGCGGTGGGTCTCCGCCACTTCCGGACCGTCGGAGCCGTAGATCTTCTTCCGGATGGCTAGCGCCTGTCTGAGAGAGTCTCGCGCCTTTGAGAACTCTCCGGTCGTGAGAAGAAAGGACCCGAACTCATGAAGTCCCGTGGCTCGGTCCGGATGCTCGGGGCCCAGAATCTTGTCCTGGAGGGCCAGGGCCTTTTCGTAGAGGAGTCTGGCCTGGTCGAGGTGGCCGAGGTCCCGATGGGCGTCGGCGAGCCGGATCCTCGCCAAGAGGGTCTCTTCGTGGTCGAGACGGTTCGCCTTCTCGTTGATGGCGATGGAGCGTGTGAGCAGTGGGATCGCTTCCGCGAGCTTTCCCTCCTGCACCAGCATGGCGCCCTGATCCTGGAGCGTTCCCCCCACTTCGCCATGATAGGGACCGACACTCTTCTCGAGGATTTCGAGAGCGCGCCGGTAATACTCCTCTGCGCGAGAATAATCGGCGAGCGCCGCATGAAGGATTGCGAGATTGTGCAGGGTGAGTCCCACCTCGTAATGCTCGGGGCCCAAAGATTTCACCCTGAGCTTCAGCGCCCGTTCGAGGAACCGACCCGCCGCCGCGAAGTCTCCGGCCATCATGTAAAGCTTGCCGAGATTGTTGATTGGAGCGCCGAGGCTTGCGTCCTCGGAACCGAGCTTCCTCTCGCGGATCTCGATCGATTGCTGCAACAACGGCACGCTCTTCTCATACTCTCCCTGGATAGAGTAGATGATTGCCAGGTTGTTCAGAGCGCGGGCGAGCATCGGATCGTCGGAGCCGAGGGAGGCTTCCTGAATCTTCCTGGCACGCTCGAAGGCGACACGTGCTCCGTCGAAGTCGCCAAGCTGGCACCGCGCCTTCCCGAGGCATTCCAGTGTCGCCGCCAGGTCCGGATGATCGGGTGGCAGCGCCTTCTCGCGGAGGGTCATGGCTTTCGCGCAAAGGTCCCGGGCGCCCTTGTAATCGCCCGTCCCGAAGCGGAGCTTGCCGGAAATGGTCAACGTGGCGGCCAGCTCGGGGTCGTCAGGCCCGAGACGGGTCTGCTTGATCCTCAGCGCGCGCTCGATGAGGCTGCCGGCTTCGGGATCGCGAACCTTAGCGGCGTCGACCAGAGACTCGGCGAGAAGATCGAGCACCCTCGCCGTCGCAAGCGAGTCGGCCCCGTCGGCGAGCTCGGTGCGAACCAGAAGGTCGCGGGCCTTCTGCTCCGCGGGGCCGAACTGCCCCTGATTGAGAAGCCGGCGAATAACGGAAAGGTCTGCTTGAGAGTCGGTTCCTGACTTCTCGTTTTTCGAGGATTCACGTGAAGGCTTTCCGGGTGCGGCACCCGGAGTCGAGGAGGCGTTCGCGAGGCAGCACATCCCCGCGACAAACAGAAGCAGAAGGATCGGCGGATACCTAAGGGGAATCGGGGCGGCCGACCCTGAAGGGGTAGTGGTATTCATGGATTTCGCCTTGCGGTGCGAATTCTCTCAGGATGAAATCGTAATCGCCGGAGACGGTGAGACGGTCGGCGGGGGCCGAATAGGCGCCTCGCCCCTGCGAGTCGAGCAGTAATGCCGCCCGTTCCCGCCGGGCCACGATCTCTCCGAGTGGAGAGTGGATCTCGATTCCATAGGTCGCGTCGAGATTCACGGGTGCCACGAAGGAAAAGCGGACTTCACGTGCGCTTCCGTCGATGCGCAAGGATGGATAGGACTCGCCCCCGCGGGGCGTTCCGGCGCCGAGGTCGAGGGTGACGATCGAGTTCCCTGCTGGCGGAGCTCCAGAACCGGATCCGCTGCGTCCCGAGTACCAGAAGAGGACCACCACGACAACCAGCGCAGCGGCCGCTGCGATTCCAGCGCCGGATCGAATCCAGCGAGCGGAAGACGCAGCATGCGGGGTCTCGACCGCCCCGGAAGCCGACGCGCCTTTCGGCGCGCGAGTGTCGCCGTCGTTCTGTGAGGACGCGCCCCCGTGGAGGGAGAGGGGATGTTCCTGCAGGTGTCGTCCGATCTGCGACAGCTCATCCATCTCCCTCCGGCAGATCTCGCAGGTTCTGAGATGGAGGCGAACGAGCTCATCCTCCTCCCCCTTCAGGCTCCCGTTGATATGCCAGATCAGGAGCTCGTTGGCGGGATCGTGACAGGCAGCTGCCCCTTCCTCCATCCTTCATTCCCTCATCGCAAGCTCGCGCCGGAGCTTCAAGACGCGGTCCTTGCAGCGTGACATCCGAGATTTGACCGTCCCTTCCGGAATCCCCAGCTCCCGTCCCACCTCCTCGTAGGAGTAGTGGAGCTCGAAAACCAGGCGCAGAAGCGATCGGTCGTCCTGGGAAACCCTTGCCAGGATCTGATCGAGCAGATCCTTCGCCAGCACTCCGCCCAGACTACTGGGACCTGCCATGGCGAGAGGGGAATGCGGATCGCTTGGATTCACCCGGATCTCCCGCCGCCGATACGCCCGCCGGCTGAAATCAATGGCGACATTGCGGGAAATCCGATGAATGTAGGTGCGGAGGGCGGAGTGTCCGTTGAAGGCGCCGAGGCTGAAATTGCGGACGATACGGGCGCGGATCTCCTGCCTGAGATCCTCCCAATCCTCCCTCAAGGATCGGAAGTCTTCTCGCAGCACCACTTCGAGCCATTCATCCAGGGTCCGAACCGCCGAGGGATCCCCGGCGAGGTACCGTTCGATCAGCAGACGGTCGTCTTCGGACGAACCCGACATGCCGTTCCCCTTCACAGTCGGCGGACGGCGGAAAAAAGTTCCGCGAAATCCTCGAAAAGATGGGCTGGAAGCCCGCTGCCCCAAGCCCCAAGCTTGCCGTGTCAGCATAGCACCGGTGAAAGGGCGGAGGGAAAGTCGGCGGCGCGTTCGGCCTGACCGCACCGGAGGTTCGATCGGGGGAGGCCGAGGCTCAGCGCCCGGTCTGGAGAGCGACTCCGCATTTGGGGCAGAATCGAGGACTCAAGCTCTTGCCGAGGTACTTTTCACAAGCCGGACAGCGCCAGTTCCAGAAGGAGAACAGGAGGGCGCCGACGATCAACAGAAGAAAGACTGGTCCCACCAGCGCGACGGGCAGATCGAAGGGGATCCTTCCGCCCCGGTCCCGGAGGGCAAGCCCCGCGAGGACGACCCCCAGGAGTGGAATCGAAAGAATGAGCTGGCGCCGTCTCTTGAGCGCGAAAAGTCGCTGATACTCCGCTTGCTGTTCGTAGGTGTAGGGCATTCCAGGACTCCTGGATCGCGCGTCCTTCGCGCGTGACCTCTACGAGCAAGAACCGATCCAGCGAAGCCATCGCCATTTCTTTCGCTGACTCACGACCCGCTTCCGAGGGTCGGACGCCTCCGCAAGACTCTCGTAGGATGAAGGATGACAT
>DASYRY010000486.1:0-4388 GCA_036004025.1 Candidatus Polarisedimenticolia bacterium
GGGAATCCATGCATGCGAGGCGATCCTCGCGAATCCGCCTCTCGCCTGCGAGCCCCTCGCCCTCCGTAAGCTCTCGGTCCTGATTCTCAACGTCTGCTCGGGGCGCTACCAGACCAGCTGTCCGATTGACGCGATCGGCAACGGGTGCGCTTCGCCGAACGTCGGCGATCTGCTGCACGAGCTTTCTCTCCTTGTTCAGAGCGGGGAATGCCGTCGAGCTTCGGAGTGCGCGACGATTCCCGAGTAGGACGAGTCTCGTTCGCCCGGGCCATGGATTCATCCTTCTCTGGGGGACTGGGGTTCAGTAGATCATGAGCAACCAGGCAGCGATCACGGTCGACGGAAACGAAGCGGCCGCCCGGGTTGCCCACCGGGCCAGTGAGGTGATCGCCATCTATCCCATCACCCCCTCCTCGCCGATGGGAGAGCTGGCGGACGAGTGGTCCAGCCGGGGACAGACAAACCTGTGGGGAAACGTGCCCGAGGTCGTCGAGATGCAGTCCGAGGCGGGCGCGGCCGGCGCCGTCCACGGCGCGCTGCAGGCGGGAGCGCTGGCCACCACCTTCACCGCTTCGCAAGGCCTCCTCCTGATGATTCCTAACATGTACAAGATCGCCGGAGAGCTCACTCCCTTCGCGATGCACGTGGCCGCGCGCACCGTGGCGACCCACGCGCTTTCGATCTTCGGCGATCACTCGGACGTGATGGCCTGTCGCCCGACGGGGTTCGCTCTCCTGTGCTCGGCTTCGGTCCAGGAGGCTCACGACCTCGCCGCCGTGGCCCATGCGGCCACGCTCGCGAGCCGCATCCCCTTCCTGCACTTCTTCGACGGTTTCAGGACTTCGCACGAAGTGGCCAAGATTCAGGCACTGACGGATGACGATCTCCGTGCCCTTCTGCCGGAAGAGGCGATTCATGCGCACCGTGCACGGGCGCTCACGCCGGATCGCCCGGTCCTGCGCGGCACGGCCCAGAACCCCGACGCATTCTTCCAAGCCCGTGAAGCCTGCAATCGCTTCTATCTCGCCTGTCCGGAGATCGTCCGGGAAGTCTTGTCGCGCCTGGCAAGCTTGACGGGTCGGCGTTACCAGCTCTTCGAGTATGCGGGCCATCCCCAGGCCGAGAGGATCATCGTGATCATGGGCTCGGGTGCCGAGACCGTCCTGGAGACGGTCGATCATCTCTGCCGCCTCGGGGAGAGAGTGGGAGTCATTCGGGTGCGCCTCTACCGGCCCTTCTCCTGCGAGGATTTCCTCGCGGCGCTTCCCCCGACGGCGCGAGCGGTGGGGGTGCTGGACCGGACGAAGGAACCGGGCGCTCCGGGAGATCCCCTCTATTTGGACGTGGTCGCGGCCCTGGCGCAGGCGGGCCACGCCGAGACCTGCCGATTCCAGAGACAGCCCGTCGTGGTCGGCGGACGCTACGGACTCTCCTCGAAGGAATTCACTCCGGCCATGGTGAAGGCGGTTTTCGACGAATTGCGCCAGGAGTGCCCGAGGCATCCCTTCACCGTGGGGATCGTGGACGACGTGACCCGCACTTCCCTCGCCCACGATTCCGCCTTTCGCATCGAGCCGGACGACGTCTTCCGGGCCCTTTTCTACGGTCTCGGTTCGGACGGCACGGTGGGCGCCAACAAGAATTCCATCAAGATCATCGGCTCCGAGACGGATCGCTTCGTCCAAGGCTACTTCGTCTACGACTCGAAGAAGGCGGGAGCCGTCACCGTGTCGCACCTGCGGGTGAGCCCGCGGCCGATCCGCTCCTCCTATTCGGTGGACGACGCCCAGTTCGTGGCCTGCCACCAGTTCGAGTTCCTCGACCGGATCGACGTCCTGGAGCGCGCCGCGCCCGGCTCGGTCTTCCTGCTGAACGCACCGGGGTCCGCCGAGGAGGTCTGGGGAAGACTCCCGCGGGAGGTTCAGGAGCAGATCCTGGAGAAGCGGATCCGGCTGTTCGCCATCGACGCTTACGCCGTGGCGCGGGAAACGGGGATGGGGGGAAGGATCAACACCATCATGCAGACCTGCTTTTTCGCCATCTCGGGAGTCCTTCCACGGGAAGAGGCGCTGGCGCAGATCAAGCGGGCCATCGAGAAGAGTTACGCCAAGCGCGGCCCCGAGATCGTGAGGCGGAACTTCGAGGCGGTGGACAACACCCTGGCCCATCTTCATGAGATCCCGGTGCCCGCTCTGGCCGACGCCTCACGACGTCGCCCTCCGCTGGTCGCCGGGGAGGCTCCCGATTTCGTGCGGAAAGTGACCGCGGTGCTGATGGCGGGCAAGGGAGACCTGTTACCCGTGAGCGCCTTTCCGGTGGATGGGACTTGGCCTGTCGGAACGGCGAAATGGGAGAAGCGCAACCTCGCGCTGGAGATTCCCGTCTGGGACACCAAGATCTGCATCCAGTGCAACCAGTGCGCCCTGGTCTGCCCGCATGCCGCGATCCGGGCCAAGGTGTACGACTCGGATCTGCTCGTGGGCGCCCCCGACTCGTTCAAGGCGCCGCCCTATCGGGGGCTGGAATTCAAACGTAGGTCCTACACCATCCAGGTGGCGCCCGAGGACTGCACGGGATGCAATCTCTGCGTGGCGGTATGCCCCGCGAAGGACCGGACGAACCCCAAGCACAAGGCGATCGACATGTCGCCGCTACCCCCGCTGCGTGACGCGGAGCGGGAGAACTACCGGTTCTTCCTGGACCTGCCGGAGGTGGATCGGCCGGGAATCAAGAAGATCGATCACAAGATCTCGCAGTTCCTGGAGCCGCTGTTCGAATACTCGGGGGCCTGCGCCGGGTGCGGCGAGACTCCCTACATCAAGCTTCTGACCCAGCTGTTCGGCGATCGGCTTCTCGTAGCGAACGCCACGGGATGTTCCTCCATCTACGGCGGAAACCTTCCGACGACTCCCTACACCACCAATCGCCAGGGACGAGGACCGGCCTGGTCCAACTCGCTGTTCGAGGACAACGCTGAATTCGGCCTGGGCCTGCGTCTGGCGCTGGATGGCCATCATCGTCAGGCGGCTGCCGCATTGCGCGACCTGGCCTCGACGATTGGCGAGCAGCTCGTGCGGGAGCTCCTCGAGGCGGACCAGACGGGAGAGGCGGGAGTGGCGGCACAGCGCGAGCGTGTGGCACTCCTGCGCCGGCGC
Organism: Candidatus Polarisedimenticolia bacterium; assembly: GCA_036004025.1. GTDB lineage: Bacteria > Acidobacteriota > Polarisedimenticolia > Gp22-AA2 > AA152 > AA152. The sequence continues at coordinate 3,156 of DASYRY010000486.1, forward strand.
CTGAGCGGGATTGCCGCCCCGCGGGCTCGCATATTGGAGGTCCTCGCGGAATACCTGGTGAAGAAGAGCGTCTGGCTGGTGGGAGGCGACGGCTGGGCCTACGACATCGGATTCGGCGGGTTGGATCATGTCCTGTCCGGCCGCCGTGACATCAACGTCCTCGTGCTGGACACCGAGGTCTATTCCAACACAGGAGGGCAGCAATCGAAGGCCACCCCTCTCGGTGCGGCGGCCAAGTTCGCCGCCTCCGGCAAGGAGGTCGGCAAGAAGGATCTGGGGCTTCTGGCCACCAGCTACGGACACGTCTACGTCGCGAACGTGGCCTTCGGCGCGAAGATGGCTCACACGGTCCAGGCGTTCCTGGAGGCGGAGTCGTATCCCGGCCCTTCGCTGATCATCGCCTACAGCCACTGCATCGCGCACGGTTACGACATGGCGCAGGGTGCGTCCCAGCAAAAGCTGGCGGTGGAGAGCGGCGTCTGGCCGCTTTACCGGTTCGATCCACGACGTATCACTGCCGGAGAGCCTCCGCTGCACCTCGACTCGGGTCCGCCGACGGCAAGAGTAGCCGATTACATGCGCAACGAAGCGCGCTTCAGAGTCATCGAGCGCACCGATCCAACGAGGTTCAAGGGGTTTCTCCGGAGGGCCCAGGAAGCGGCAAGAAAGCGCGATGCCGTCTACCGGCAGCTCGCCGGCATTACGGTGCCCCGGCCCGTCCCGCCGGAAGCGGAATCGCCCGGGGGTCCAGTGGACGAGAGCGAGAGGAGATAGCCATGGATCTGACGACTTCGTATCTCGGCCGGACGCTGCCGAATCCGTTTCTTCCCGGAGCCTCCCCCCTGGCGGACGAGATAGACACCATTCGACGACTCGAGGATGCCGGGGCCGCCGCCATCGTCCTCCGGTCGCTCTTCGAGGAGCAGATCACGAGAGAGGGGCTGGCCACCGTCGCCCATCTGGACCGCCACGGAGAGTCCTTCGCGGAGGCCACCAGCTTCTTCCCCAACCCCGATTCGTTCATCCTGGGCCCGGAGGAGTACCTTGGCCATCTCCGGAAAGTGAAGGAGTCGGTGGGGATTCCCGTCATCGCCTCGCTCAACGGCACGACGTCGGGAGGCTGGCTGGAATACGCCCGCCTCATGGAGCAGGCGGGCGCCGACGCATTGGAGCTGAACGTCTATCACGTCGCCACCGATCCGGCCGTTTCCGGCGCGGCGCTGGAGCAGGAAA
>DASYRY010000487.1:0-5299 GCA_036004025.1 Candidatus Polarisedimenticolia bacterium
AAAAACCAGCGCGGGGAGATCGTGGTGGACCTGGAGCGGACCGTGATGTTCCTTCGAAGGCCCGCATGACCCAGCCGCGGGATGGCCACGAGATGCGCGCGCGCCGCTCGCTGTTGTTCGTGCCGGGGGACGACGCGCGAAAAACTGCCAAGGCCGCGGCGTCGGGGGCCGACTGCGTGATCCTCGACCTGGAGGACGGCGTTGCTGCCGCGAAGAAGCAGGCTGCCCGCGAGACCGTGGCGACCAGCCTTGCCACCGTCGATTTCGGGCGCAGCGAGCGCCTGGTGCGGCTGAACCCTGTGAGCTCCGAGCTGCACGCGGGGGACGTCGAGGCGACCTTCCCCGCGCGCCCCGACGGGTACGTCATCCCGAAGGTCGAATCCGCCGTGCAGATCCGCGAGATCGCGAGCCGGACTTCATCTCAACCGCTTCCCTTGCTGGCCCTGATCGAGAGCGCCCGCGGGGTCGCCGAGCTGAAGGAGATCTCCGCTTCGGACCCCCGGCTCGCGGCCCTCCTGTTCGGCGCCGAGGACCTCGCCGGCGATCTAGGCGCCGTGCGCACGCCGGAAGGGGCCGAAGGGGTGTGGGCGCGCGGGGCCGTCGTGATCATGGCCGCCGCCCATGCGCTTCAGGCCATCGACACGGTGTTCATCGATCTGAACGATGAGGAAGGTCTTCGCCGCGAATCCTGGGAGGCCTGCCGCATGGGGTATGCGGGAAAGATGGCGATCCACCCCAAGCAGATCGGCGTCATTCATGAAGCGTTCACCCCGAACGATGCAGAGATCGAGCGGGCTCAGCACCTCGTGGAGGAGCATGCGCGCCAGCAGGCGCTCGGAAAGGGGGCCTTCTCCCTTGATGGAAAGATGGTCGACTGGCCGATGGTGCGCGCCGCGCAACGGCTGCTCGTACGCGCCCGGGCCGCCGGAAAGATCTAGTCGCATTCCGGCGCTCCTCTTGAGACCGTTCTGGTCGCCCCTCTCCGCCCTCCTGCTTCCCGCGCCTCGCATCTACGCGCCACTCCAGCTCCTCACGAAGACTCTCGGCTCGGGAAGAGCCGTCGAGCTGTTCTACGCCGGAGACCGGATGTGGCCCGCATTCTCCGACGGACAGCTCCTCCGGGCGCGGGCCGTGACCTCGCCCCCGGTTTCCGGATCCGCGGTGATCGCAACTCCCGAGGGGGTGCCCGAGCTTCTGCGGGTCGCCGGCCGGCTCGGGGAAGACGTGCTCCTCGTGGCGGACGCCGATCCCGCAAACGCCATCCGCACGCAGCGCGATCGGATCCTGGCCGGCGTGGAAGCTCCGCTCCGGCGTCCCCTTCGCCCGGTGCGCCTGCTCCGCCGCTGCCTGCTGGACCTCCGGGAAGCGCTGCGCCCTTGGGAGCCTGGCGGCGATCCGGCCTCCTCGGTCCTGCTCAAATACGACGCTCAGGCGCCCTATTACGTCGCCGCATCGGGGCCGGGACTGGAAGCGTCGCTCAGGCGCCGGATTCTGGAGAGCGTGCCAAGAGGCGGGAGGATCCTCGTGGTGGGAAGCGGGACCGGCCGCGAGTGCTTCGAGCTGGCGCGAGAGGGGTACGCCGTCTCAGGGCTGGATTTTTCGCCCCAGATGGTGAGCCACGCTCGGGAGGAGGCGAAACGGCAAGGGCTCGCCGTCGGGTTCCAGGTGGGAGACTTGCGTCTTCACGCCGAGGACGCCGCGTCGCTGGCGGCCGTCGTCTTCACTTATGAGGTCTACAGCTTCATGCCGACGGCGCGCGAGCGTGTCGAGGCGCTCCGCTCGATGGCCTGCTGGCTCCAGCCGGGCGGCGGCGTTTTTCTCTCCGCCCGGCGGCTGCGCGGCGCGTACGAGGTGTTCGTGCTTTCCGTCCTCTGGCTGGCGGGTCTCCGTACATCGAAAGGCGCTTGGGGCGATTCACGGTCCCGATGGATCGCTCCCGACGGGGGAACGAGACGATCCTTCCTTCACATTTTTCAGGAACGAAGCCTGCGGCGTGAGATCGAGGAGGCGGGACTCCGGATGGGCCCCTGGGAAGGGGGTCACTCGTTGCTTTCGGTCTCCGAGTCGAGCTCCACGAGGACCTGACCCCGCTCCACCTGGGCTCCCGGGACGCAGTGCAGGCGCGCGACGCGAGCCGGCGCGGGGGCGGTGATGCGGATCTCCATTTTCATCGCTTCGAGGACGACGAGGGTCTGGCCGCGCTGGACGCTTTCCCCTTCCCGGACCGGCACGGAGCGGATCTGCCCCGGCATGGGAGCCTCGAGTGGCTGCTCGTGGTGCTGCGCAGCCGCCTCGGTTCGGAGGGGATCGATCTTCTCCAGGCGGTAAGCGATCCCGTCGCATCCGAGATGCAGCGCGGATCCGTCCCGCACGAAGACGACGCGGCGCACGCGCCCCTCCAGCTCGAGGTCCAGGATGCCTGCCTCGTGCCGGCGCAGGAGAAACCTCCGCTCCTTGCCGTCGACCCAGGCCCGGTGGCCCTCCCGAGAGGGCTCGAGCCGGACCCGATACTCCTTCCCCTGCCAGCCGAATCGATGCTCCATGGTCCCTGCTCTATCCCTCCAGCCGGAATCCGTCCTGGAGATCCCAAGGGCTGTGACTCCCCTGGTCATCGCGGGAGTCGCGCAAGCCCGGCTCCTGCCCCGAAGCGGCCGCGATCGCAGCGGCGAGGAGGATCTCGTCCGGAGGTGACGGAGCCTCTTCGATCGAAGGCGGATAGCGAGAAAGAAAATCAGTGGCCGCCTCGCCGCGGGTGAAAGCGGGGTGGGCAATCACCCTGCGGAGCAGATCCAGGTTGGTGACCGGCCCCAGGACGAGAGTCTCTCTCAGGGCCCGCTCCATGCGGCGCATCGCCCCCACGCGGTCCTCGGCGGTCACCAGGATCTTCGCGAGCAGCGAATCGTAGAAGATCGAGACCTCGTCTCCGGTCTCGTAGCCCGCGTCGACACGGATCCCAGGCCCTTCCGGCACCCTCCAGTGGAGTATTCGCCCCGGCGAGGGGACGAAATCCTTCGAGGGATCCTCGGCGCACAGCCGGCACTCGATCACGTGACCGCGCGGAGCCGCCGCGGACCAGAGCGGGGAAATCGGCTCGCCGTCGGCCAGCCGGAGCTGCGCGAGGACCAGATCAACTCCCGTCAGCATCTCCGTGACCGGATGCTCCACTTGGAGCCGGGTATTCATCTCGAGAAAGTAGAACTCTCCCGATTCGGGATCGAGCAGGAACTCCACCGTCCCGGCGTTCGAATAGGAAGCCGCCTTCGCCGCGGCGACCGCGGTGGCCCCCATCCGCTCTCTCAGCTCCTCCGAGACCGCGGGGGAAGGGCTCTCCTCGAGGATCTTCTGATGCCGGCGCTGGATGGAGCAGTCCCTCTCGAACAGAGAGATGACCCGCCCTTCGGAATCGCCCAGGATCTGTATCTCCACGTGCCGCGCGGAGGGGATGAGCTTCTCGAGAAAGACCCGGGAGTCTCCGAAGGCCCCTTGCGCCTCGTGGCGCGCCGATTCGAGCGCCTCCCCGAGCTCGCTCGCCGAGCGCGCGATCCGCATCCCTCTGCCCCCGCCGCCGCCCGCGGCCTTCACCAGCACGGGAAACCCGAGCTTTTTCGCCTGTTTCGGGAAATCCGCCGCGGATACGCTTCCCTCGTAGCCGGGCACGACCGGCACGCCCGCTTTGACGACGAGCTGTCGCGCTCGCGTCTTGTCGCCGAGCTGCCGGATGGTCTCGGCCTCGGGACCCACGAACGTCAGACCCGCCGCGCGCACCGCGCGCGCGAATTCCGCGTTCTCCGAGAGAAATCCGTAGCCCGGATGGATCGCTTCGCATCCGGTCCGGCGGGCGGCTTCGAGAAGAAGAGGGACGTTCAGGTAGGTCTCGGCCGGAGTGGATCCGGGAAGCGATACGGCCTCGTCCGCTTGCCGGACGTGCATCGGGGACGTCTCGGCCTCCGAATGCACCGCCACGGACGCGATCCCCGCCTCCCGGCAGGCTCTCGCGATGCGGACGGCGATCTCTCCACGATTGGCGATGAGGAGTCGTCGGAACAAGAGGGACCCCCTTCCGCTACATGCGGAAGACGCCGTAGCGGGTATCCCGCGGCGGCGCGTTCAGCGCGGCGGAAAGGGCGAGTCCCAGGACCCGTCTCGTCTGGGCGGGATCCAGGATGCCATCGTCCCAGAGGCGGGCCGTGGAATAGTAGGGGCTTCCCTCCCGGTCATACTTCTCGAGGATGGGCCGCATGAACTCCTCGCGCTGCTCGCCCGAAAGCCCCGGCTTTCCGGCTCGAAGGTTTTGCTCGTCCTTGACGGTGGCCAGGACGTTGGCCGCCTGCTCGCCGCCCATGACGCTAATCCGGGCGTTGGGCCACATCCAGAGGAATCGCGGCGAGTAGGCGCGGCCGCACATGCCGTAGTTTCCGGCGCCAAAGCTGCCGCCGACGATCACGGTGAGCTTGGGCACCTCCGCATTGGCGACGGCGTGGACCATCTTGGCGCCGTCCTTGGCGATGCCTCCTGCCTCGTATTCCTTGCCCACCATGAAGCCGGTGATGTTCTGCAGGAAGAGCAGCGGGATCCCGCGCGACGTGCACAGCTCCACGAAATGAGTTCCCTTCAGGGCCGACTCGCTGAACAGCACTCCGTTGTTCGCGAGGATGCCGACGGGGCAGCCGTCGATGCGGGAGAACCCGCACACCAGCGTCGTGCCGTAGCGGCTCTTGAATTCCCGGAAACGGCTGCCGTCCACGATGCGCGCGATGACCTCGCGGACGTCGTAGACTTCGCGGAAGCTGCGCGGCAGCACGCCGTAGATCTCCTCCGGGTCGTAGCGGGGAGGCTCGGGCGGCGCCAGGCTCACGCTCACGCGCTTGCGACGGTTCAGGCTCGCCACGATCTCCCGAACCATCGCCAGCGCCTGGACGTCGTCCTCGGCGAAGTGATCGGCCACCCCGGAGCGCCGCGTGTGGACGTCCGCCCCGCCCAGCTCCTCCGCGGTCACTTCCTCGCCGGTGGCGGCCTTCACCAGAGGCGGCCCGGCGAGGAAAATCGTGCCCTTCCCCTTCACGATCACCGTCTCGTCGCTCATGGCCGGGACGTAGGCGCCTCCTGCGGTGCAGCTTCCCATCACGGCGGCGATCTGCGGGATTCCCGCGGCGCTGAGACGGGCCTGGTTGTAGAAGATGCGCCCGAAGTGATCGCGATCGGGGAACACCTCCGCCTGCATCGGGAGGAAGGCGCCTCCCGAATCGACGAGATACACGCACGGCAGCCGATTCTGTCGTGCGATCTCCTGCGCGCGGAG
>DASYRY010000488.1:0-2809 GCA_036004025.1 Candidatus Polarisedimenticolia bacterium
CGCCGGCTGCCGCAAGGCGAGCAGGCTGAGGCAGAGATGGTCGACTTCCAGCTCCATGGCGTCGACCCGAGGGTCGGACGCGATCACGCTCTTCGCCAGATCGGAGTCGCGCGTCAGCAGCGATTTCATGGAGGAGGCGATCATCAGCTCCACGGTCCCGCCCAGAAGGAGGATTTTCTCCTTCAGCTGCTGGAGCTCGCGCTCGTAATGGCGGCTGGTGTGTTCCAAAGGGACGCTCCTCTCCTGCGGGCTTAGCCGAACCGGCCCGTGATGTAGTCCTCCGTGCGGCGATCCCCGGGGGTGGTGAAGATTCTTTCGGTGGTATCGACTTCCACCAGGGCGCCGTTCAAGAGGAAGGCGGTGCGGTCCGACACCCTGGCCGCCTGCTGCATGTTGTGCGTCACGATGACCACGGTGTAACGCTCCCTGAGCGTCTCGATCAGCTCCTCGATGCGCGCCGTCGAGATGGGATCCAGCGCCGAGCAGGGCTCGTCCATGAGGATCACCTCAGGATTCACGGCCAGCACCCGCGCCAGGCAGAGCCGCTGCTGCTGCCCTCCGGAAAGATCGAGGGCGGAGACGGCCAGGCGATCCTGGACTTCCTCCCAGAGCGCCGCCTGGTGCAGGCTCTTCTCGACGATCCCCTCCAGCTCGGATCGGGAGGAGACCCCGTGGATACGGGGCCCGAAGGCCACGTTTTCGAAGATGGTCTTCGGGAAAGGATTCGGCTTCTGAAACAGCATCCCCACCCGGCGGCGCAGGTCGACCAGATCCACCCCGGGAGCGTAGACATCTTCGCCATCCAGGAAGACCTGTCCCTTCACCTTGACCTCGGTGCCGATCTCGGCGATCCGATTGATCGACTTGATGAGGGTGGACTTTCCGCAACCCGAGGGACCGATGATCGCCGTAACCCGCTTCTCGGGAATCTCCAGGGAGACGTCGAAGAGGGCCTGCCTTCCCGGGTAGGTGAAGCTCATCGCCTGGAACGACACTTTCGCCTGTCCGCCTTCTTCGGAGTTGGCCTCCAGCCGGCGGGTGACCCGGGGAGTGATCGTCACCGTAGGGTTCATCGCGCCGCCTCCCGTGACTTGCGATAGCGGATGCGCAGCATGATCGCCCCCAGGTTCAACAGGAAGGTCAGGCCCACGAGGACCAGGGTGGTGCCGTACTGAAGGGGACGCGTGGCGGCGGCGTTCGTGCTCTGCGTGGCCATGATGAAGATATGGTACGAAAGTTCCATGAACTGGTCGAGCGGGTTGACCATCGGGATGCTGAGACCCGTGAAGGGAATCCGCAGATCGGTCAGCGGCAGCCGGGGCAGGAAGTAGGCGCAGCCGGTGAACAGGATGGGCGCGGTCTCCCCGGCACCCCGGCTGATCGACAAGATCGAGCCGGTGAGGATTCCGCTGCGTGCCTGGGGAAGCACCACGCGCCGGACGGTCTGCCAGCGCGTGGCGCCCAGCGCGAAGGAAGCCTCCCGGTGGCTGCGTGGGACGGCGTTCAAGGATTCGGCCGTATTCACGATGATGACCGGAAGCACCAGCACGGCGAGGGTGGCGGCTGCCCAGAGCATGGCCGGCTGACCGAAGAGGAGACCCGTGCCGCGCAGCCGATCCAGCGATCGACCGATGAACAAGATGAAAAAGCCGACCCCGAACAGACCAAAGACGATGGAGGGGACGCCGGCGAGGTTGTTCACCGAGGCCCGGATGACCCGGGCCGTGAGGGATCCTCCCGCGTACTCGACCATGTAGATCGCAGCGCACACTCCCAACGGCAGGGCCATCACAATCATCAGGAGCGTGATACAGAGGGTCCCGAAGATGGCCGGAAAGATGCCGCCGCGGGTCATTCCCTCCACCGGCGGCTGGGTCAGGAACTCCCAGGAGAGGACGCCGACTCCCTGAACGGCGATGGAGCCGAGCATCAGGAACGTGGCCAGAATCACGACGAGGACCGTTCCTCGAAGCAGCCCGACCGCGAGCATCTCCGCGATGCGCCGTCTCACAGGGCCAGCCTCTTGCGCATGCGTGCCACGGCGACCTCGGCGAACAGATTGATCAGGAAGGTCAGCACGAACAACAGGAAGCCCACGAGGAAGAGGGCCCGGTACTGCTCCCCCCCCTGGGGCACTGCGCCCAGCTCCGCCGCGATCGTGGCGGTCATGGTCCGGACGCTCACGAAAGGGTTCGCGGTGATCTGGGCCGCGTTCCCCGTGGCCATCAGGGCGATCATCGTCTCGCCCAGCGCCCGTCCCATTCCCAGAAGGATGGAGGCCGTCACGCCGGAGGCGCCGGCGGGGAGCACCACGCGGAAGATTGTCTCCCAGCGGTTGGCTCCGAGGGCATGGGCCCCCTCGCGGAGATGGGAGGGAACGGCGCGCAAGGCGTCGTCCGTCATCGTCGCAATCACGGGAATGATCACGAAAGCGACCCCGATGGCTCCCACGATGGCGTTCAAGCGAAAGGTGGTGTGCAGGGCATCCTGGACGATGGAGGCCAGGATGGCCAGGCAGAAGAAGCCGATGACCACCGAGGGGATCCCCGCGACCAGCTCGATGGCAGGCTTGATCCATTCCCGGGTCCGCTTGCCGGCCACCTCGGCGAGGTAGATGCCGCAAGCGACACCGAAGAAGGTGGCCAGGACCGTCGCCGGGAGCGCGACGAGCAGGCTGCCGCAGAAGAGTGGCAGAAGAGAATACTTGGGATTCGTGCCGACCGGCTGCCACATCCGCACGGTCTGCGGGCGGTCATCGAAGTCCAGCTCGGTGGTGTGAAGGAAATGCGCCGGAGGGATGGTCCGGAAC
>DASYRY010000489.1:0-4577 GCA_036004025.1 Candidatus Polarisedimenticolia bacterium
GAGGGATCGGAGGGTGGCCGCCACGTTCGTCGCCTTGGAATCGTTGTAGTAGCGGACGGCGCGGATCTCCGCCACCCGCTCCATCCGATGCGGCAGTCCCGGGAAGCGCTTGAGCGTCTCGGACATGCTCTCCGGTGGGACGCCGCAGAGATCCGCAGCCACCACCGAGGCGAGGACGTTTTCCAGATTGTGATTTCCCACCAGAGCGAGATCCCGAACCGCGAGGACCTCGCGGCCGGAGCCTCCTTTTCGAAGCGTGACCGCGCCGCCTTCCACGCAGGCCCCCTCCGGGACGCTGAGCGTGCGGCTGAACAGCGACAGGCGCGCGCCCAAAAGAGGCGCGAACGCGTAGGACTCGGCATCGTCCCGATTCAGCACGGCGGCATCGGTGGGAAGCTGGTTCTCGAAGATCCGTCCCTTGGCGGATCGGTAGGACGCGTGATCCGCGTAGCGGTCCTGGTGATCGGGAGCGACGTTCAGAAGCATGGCCACGTCAGGCCGGAAGGTCTCGATCCCCTCGAGCTGGAAGGAGGAGAGCTCCACCACGTAATGCCGGTCGGGCGTGTCCTGCGCCACCATGTCGATGAGGGGAGTTCCCAGGTTGCCGCAGGCGACCGCGTTCAGGCCCGCCTCCTGCAGGAGAAGGCCCGTCAGGGTGGTCGTGGTGCTCTTGCCGTTGGTGCCGGTGATGCCGATCATCTTTCCCTTCAAGAAGCGCGACGCAAACTCGATCTCCCCCGAGACGCTCACTCCCGCGCGGCGGGCCGCCTGGATGGCCGGGATCGTCAGGGGCACCCCAGGGCTGACCAGCACCCGGTCGGCCTGGGTGAAATCGGTTTCGACGTGCCTCCCGAACACCAGGCGCGCTCCTTGGCGCTCGAGCTCCCGGACTTCGCCAGGAACCTCCGGGCGGCTGTCCGTCAGGAGGACCTCGCCTCCCCGATCCAGAAGGAAGCGGGCGAGGGAGAGACCGCTGAGTCCCGCCCCCACGACCACGAATCGGAGACCCGACACGCGCTCCATGGGGCCCGTCCAAAGACCCGGCAGAGGCCGGGCCGCATCACCGTAACTTCAGGGTCGAAAGACTGACGAGCGCGAAGATGATGGCGAGTATCCAGAAACGGATGATCACCTTGGGCTCCGCCCAGCCCGCCAGCTCGAAATGGTGGTGGAGGGGGGCCATGCGGAAGATCCTCCGGCCCCGCGTCTTGAAAGACGCGACCTGGAGAATCACCGACATCGCCTCCAAGACGAACAACCCGCCCACGAATACCAGGAGAATCTCTTGCTTGATGAGGACTGCCACGGTCCCGATGGCGCCGCCCAGCGCCATCGAGCCCACGTCCCCCATGAACACCTCCGCGGGGTTGCAATTGAACCAGAGGAACCCCAGGGACGCGCCAACCAGCGCTCCACAGAAGATCGTCAGCTCTCCGCTGCCCTTGACGTTGATCACCCCCAGGTAGGTCGACGCGACGGCGTTTCCCGCGATGTACGTAAGGATGGCGAAGGTGCCCGAGGCGATCAGGACCGAGCCGATGGCGAGGCCGTCCAATCCGTCGGTGAGGTTCACCGCGTTGGCGGCGCCAGTGATGACCAGCATGATGAAGGGGACGTAGAACCAGCCGAAATCCGGCGTCCAGCGCTTGAAGAACGGAAAGCTGAACTGAGTGGTGAACATATCCGCTTGAGCCAGATGGACCAGATAGACTCCGATGGTGCCGGCCACGATGATTTGCGCGGCCATCTTTCCGCGAACAGTCAGCCCGAGGGACCTCACTTTTCGCAGCTTGAGGTAATCATCGAGGAATCCGATGACACCGAAGGCGAGGGTGGTCGCTACAGCGATCCACACATAGCGGTTGGTGAGGTCAGCCCACAGCAGGGTGGGGAGCACCGCCGCGAGAATAATCAGCAGGCCCCCCATGGTCGGTGTGCCTTTCTTGGTGTGGTGGGTTTGAGGTCCCTCGGGTCTGATGTTTTGCCCTATCTGAAGATTCCTGAGCTTGCGAATCAACCACGATCCCAAGCCGAAGGAGATCAGTAGTGCCGTCAGGGTGGCGAGCGCCGTCCGGAACGTGATGTACCGGAAGACGTTGAAGACCGAGATCGATTCGTGCAGCGGGTAGAGGAGCCGGAACAGCATCAGGCCTCCTCTTTCCCGCGGGACGCGCGGATGGCTTCGACGATGCGCTCCAGCGCCATGCCGCGCGAGCCCTTGACGAGGACGAGATCGCCCGGCTGGAGCGCGCCTGCGAGGAAGGTCGCGGCGGATGAAGAGTCCTCGAAATGCCGTACCGATTCCATCCCCGACGAGCGCGCGCTTTCGGCGGCGTGCTTCGACAGGGGACCCACGGTGACGAACAGCGCGATGCTCGAGCGGGCCACCTGCTCTCCGAGGGCGCGGTGGGCCGCCGGCGCGGCATCGCCCAGCTCGAGCATGTCGCCCGAGGCCACGATCCTGCGCTGGGCCTGCAACCGGGACAGGCTCTCCAGGGTCTTCTCCATCGCCTTCGGATTGCTGTTGTAGGTCTCGTCCAGGACGCGGACGCCGCCGGGGAACCTCAGCAGCGCGCCTCGCATCGGCAGCGGGCGGGTCCGGGCCAACCCCGACCGGATCGCCTCCGTTCCGGCGCCGGCGGCGTGCGTGGCGGCGGCGGCCGCCAGGGCGTTGGCGACGTGGTGACGTCCGGGGAAGGGGATCTCCACCTCCAGCATCGTGGGAAGCCCCTCGATGCCAAAGGCCGTGCCTCCTCCCTCGCGGGCCTGGAGGTCCACTCCCTTCACCTGCGCCGCCGCAGTGAAGCCGAATCCGATCTTTCTGCCCGGGAAAGGATGGGCGACCCGCGTCGCTTCGGGGTCGTCCGCGTTGAAGACGGCGACGGCGTCCTGGCGCATTCCCTGGAACAGCTCCCCCTTTGCATCCGCGATTTCCGAGACGGAAGGAAAGTGCTCGAGGTGCACCGGATAGACGTTCAAGAGGACGCCCACGTCGGGATCCGCGATCGCCGCGAGGCGCGATATCTCGCCCGGGAAGCTCATTCCCATCTCCAGCACCGCGGCCTGGTGGTCCGCTTCGAGCCCCAGCAGGCACAGTGGCAGTCCGTAGGTGTTGTTGAGATTCCCGCTCGACTTCAACGTGGGCATCGCCTCTTCCATGATGGCCGCGGTCATTTCCTTGGTCGTCGTCTTTCCCGACGAGCCGGTGATGCCGATCACCTTGACGGCTCGAGACCGCCGGACCCAGTGGGCCAGCTCCTGCAGAGCCCGGGTCGTATCCGCCACCCTGAGCACCGCCGCTCCTTCGGGGAAATCTCCCGCGCGTCCCCGCGAGATGACGACGGCCTTGGCCCCTTTGCGAATCGCTTCGGCCACGAACCGGTGCGCATCGTGATTCGGTCCCACCAGGGCGAAGAACAGGTCGCCGGATTGGAGCGTCCGGGTGTCGATGGAGTACGAATCCACCGTCATTTCCGGATCGCCGCGGAGGAGGACCGCCTCGGTCCCCCTCGAGACTTCCGCCAGGCTAATGCGCGCCACGGCCCGAGTTCGCGGGAATACGCGCGCGCAGAATCTCCCGCGCGACTTCGCGATCGTCGAACGGGAGAATGCGCTCCCGCAGGATCTGATACGTCTCGTGTCCCTTGCCGGCGATGACCACCGCGTCGCCTTCCTTGGCCTCGTTCAGCGCCAAGCGGATCGCCTCGCGACGATCGGGCTCCACCCGATAGCTCCCGGCGGAGGCGACCTGCCGGATTCCCTTCTCCACGTCGGAGAGAATCGCCAGCGGGTCTTCGCTTCGCGGGTTGTCGGAAGTGAGGATGGCGAGGTCGGCGAGGCGCGCGGCCGCGGCGCCCATGAGGGGGCGCTTGCTCCGATCGCGATCGCCTCCGCACCCGAACACGACGATCAGGCGCCGCGGCCCCAGGGCCCGTACCGTGGAAAGGGCGCTCGCCAGAGAATCCTCGCTATGCGCGTAATCCACGTAGACCGCGAAGTTCTGTCCGGCGGCCACGCTCTCCATCCGTCCCGGCACGCTCACGAGAGCCGCCACGCCGGCCTCCACGCATGCCGAAGAGCAGCCCATGCTCATCGCCGTAGCGGCGGCGGCGGCGATGTTGGCGACATTGGGCCGGCCGATGAGGGGCGTATGCAGCGTGAGAGGGCGTCCGAAAGCTCGCATCTGAAGGACCGTGCCGGGAGAGCCCGCTGCGAAGCGCTCCACTCGGACGTCGGCTGCGCTGGAGAATCCGAAGGTGACGGGGCGTCCCGGACTGATCGCCAGGAGCCGCGCAGCGACTGGATCGTCCAAGTTGACCACGGCAGGGCGTCCGGCGGGCAGGTTGCGGAACAACATCGACTTCGCCTCGAAATAGCTCTCCATGTCGGAGTGAAAATCGAGATGATCCTGGCTGAGGTTGGTGAACACCGCGGCCGCGAATTGAAGTCCCGCCACGCGCTGCAGGGCGAGGGCGTGGGAGGAAACCTCCATGACCGCCAGACGGCATCCCTCGCCCACAGCCCGATCGAGCATGCGGTAGAGATCCACCGACTCGGGAGTGGTCCGATCGGCTTTC
>DASYRY010000490.1:0-4370 GCA_036004025.1 Candidatus Polarisedimenticolia bacterium
CCGTCCTGGAGCACCCGCAGCACCTTGGCTTGGGTCCGGGCGCTCATGTCTCCGATCTCGTCGAGGAGTATCGTGCCGCCGTCGGCCTGGACGAATTTCCCCACCTGCTTCGCGACTGCACCCGTGAAGGCCCCTTTCTCGTGGCCGAACAGCTCGCTCTCGATCAGCTCTTCCGGAATCGCGGCGCAGTTCACCTTGACGAAGGGCCTGTCCCTCCTCGCGCTCTGCTGGTAGATCTGCCAGGCCACCACCTCCTTCCCCGTCCCACTCTCGCCGCTCAACAGAACCGTGGCTTGAGTCGGGGCTGCTTTGGCGACCGAGGCGCGCACGGTGTCCAGAGCCGCGGACTCACCGATGAGCTCGTAGCGACTCCCCTTCTCCTCCTTCAGGGTCCGATTCTCATCCGCGAGACGCCTCTGCTTCAGGGCGTTCCGGATGGAGTTGAGGACCCTCTCCTCCTCCAGCGGCTTCTCAAGGAAGTCGAACGCCCCTTTGCGGGTCGCCTCCACGGCGGTGGCGATCGTCCCGTGTCCGGAGATCATAACCACCTCTGCAGGCGAGTTTCGCTCTTTCAGCCGCTGGAGCAGCTCCAGACCGTCCATCTGCGGCATCTTGATGTCGAGGAGGATGACCTCGGGATCTTCTCGGCGCGCGGCCTCGAGCCCTTCCTGGGGCGAGGACGCGAGGGCGCACTGGTATCCCTCGTACTCCAGGATCATCCTGAGCGATTTCCGGATGTCTTCCTCGTCATCGACGACCAGGATCTTGGATTTCATGGCGGAGGATTCTAACCTAAAAAAACCAAAGGACGGGGAGGCCTGACCTCACCCGTCCTTGGAGAATGTGCCGAGCTGCGGATCTTGTGAGCTCTATTCCTCGTTCTTCACCACGACGAAGCTCCAGCGGCCCCCGTTCCTCGGGTCGTAAATCCGGAACAGCACCCGAGAGCCCGGCCGGGCCTTCGCCATCTCTCTGCGGTACTCGGAGAGGCTGCCCACCGGGACCCGGTTCACCGAGGTGATGATCTGCCCTCGAACGATCCCCTGCTCGAAGGCTTCGCTCGCCTGGGAGACCTCGGTGACGATCACTCCGGTCACGGTCTCGTCCAGGTCGAGTTGGCGGCGGATGTCCTGACCGAGATTGTCCACCGTGATCCCGAGCCGGCGCTCGCCCTCGTCTTTCTGATTATCCCCGTCCTCCCCGCGATCCTGGGTGCGGTTCTTGGCGTTCATGTACTGACCGCGGTCCTCCAGACGCGCGGTCACCAGCACCGGCCGGCCGTCGCGCATCAGGTTCAGACGGACTCGGCTGCCCGGCTCGCGTGCCGAGATGACTTTCACCAGCTCATCCGTGGTGCCGACGTTCTTGCCGTCCACGCCGATGATGACGTCGCCGGGCTTCAGGCCCGCCCGCTCCCCCGGAAGCCCGCGCTCCACTTCCTCGACGAGGGCGCCCTTGGTGTCCTTCAGGTTGAACGCTTCCTTGAGATCGGCGCTCACATTGCGCAACCGGATTCCCAGGTAACCGCGCGACACGTGACCGGTGGTCTTCAGCTGCGAGAGGATCGCCTTGGCGGTGTTGATGGGGACCGCGAAGCCGATTCCCTGGCCGACGCTCGAAATGGCGCTGTTCACCCCTATCACTTCGCCGTTTGCGTTGAGCAACGGACCGCCGCTGTTGCCGAAATTGATGGCGGCATCGGTCTGGATGAATTCATCCATGGAATAGTCCTTGGAAAGATCCGGCAGCTTGCGCCCCTTTGCGGAGACCACGCCCACGGTCACGGTATGTTCGTAGTAGTAGGGGTTGCCCACGGCGATCACCCACTCGCCAACCCTGAGGCTGTCCGAGTCGCCCAGGGGGACGGCGGGGAGGTTGTGGTCCGCGGTGATCTTGATCAGGGCCAGATCGGTGCTGGGATCGGTGCCGATCACCTCCGCCTTGTAATCGGTTTCGTCCCCTTCGAGGTTGACGCGGATCCGGTCCGCTCCTTCGATGACGTGATTGTTCGTAAGGATGTAGCCATCCTGGCTGATCAGGAATCCTGAGCCGCCCGAATCCTCCCTGTGCGGCTCGCCTTTCTCCGGGCGCTTGCGATCCTGCCCGGGACCGAAGAAGAACTCGAATGGGCCGTGGAAGTTCTGGCCTCCCTTGTTCGGATCGACCAGCTCCGTGGAAATGATGCTCACGACTGCAGGGTTCACGGTCTCCACGATATCGGCGAACGAAGGATAACCGACCCGACTGGAGGAGACCCCACCCGAAGGGGCGGGAGATTGGCGAAGGGAGATGGGTTTGAGGCTGCTGTCGGCCATGGTCGAGGGGGTGAGCTTCACGCCGGAGGCAAGGACCATCCCGAAGAGGATGGAGCCTCCTGCAATCACCGCCAGGATCAACAGTTGCGCGTGCTTTTTCATCGAGAAACCGGCTCCCAAGGAGTTGCGCCCCGGCACGGGGAGCTTTGCAAGTATAGGTTCCGTCATGGCTTAGATCAAGAGATTCCCGCTATTCTCGCGGGAATCCTCCTCCTGAAATTGGGCGAGAGCATCCGCCACCGACTCGAGAAGGGCGGCGCTTCGCACCGGTTTGTGAAAGATCTCGCTTATACCCAACCGTTCGGCATCCGCGAACATTTCCGGACTGACCTGGGCGCTGACGAGGAGGGCGGAAGCCCTGAAACCTGCTCGTCTGAGGCGGCCCAGCAGCTCGAGACCGGTCATTCCAGGCATCCGGTAGTCCAGGAGAATGACCCTCACGTCCTTCAGGTGCTCGAGGTTGCGCTCGACCCAGGTCCCGCTCGCAGCCAGGCACGGCTCGTACCCGTTCTTGCGGAGGAGCCGCGCGTAGCATTCCCTGGAGCCCGTATCATCGTCCACGATCAGGATCCTTCTGGCCGTCATCGAGTGTCCCTTCGGCCTATGAAGCACAGCAATGGACATGCCATGAACCAGCCGGAGAGCACCTGGGCCTAAGTCCCGTGAGAGCGAGGAGTTGTTGGGAGGGGCTCGGCGGGGGCATGCACCAGCCGGCGCCATTTTGACTCGGGCGCCGCCTCAGTCGGCAGGCTCCCCATAATCCTTGAGCTTTCGTTGCAAAGTCCGGAGGCCGATTCCGAGAATCTCCGCAGCTCTTGTCCGGTTGCCCTCCGTCTCTCCTAGCGTGCGGAGGATCGCTTCCCGCTCGATCTGCTCCATCGTCCTGGATGCGGCTTCACCCGGGACGGCCGTGGCCTCCGAATCTTCTTTGGGGATCTGCCGGTAGGCTTCCGGGAGGTCCCACACGTCGATCACCGGCTTCGTGGCCATCACGACCAGCGACTCCAGGAGGTTTCTCAGCTCGCGGACGTTCCCCTCCCACCGCGCGTGCATGAGGCATCGCAGGACTGCCGGCGAGATCGTGAGGTTTTCTCTCGCATTCTCGGTCTTGAACTGGTTGAGGTAATGGTCCACGAGGAGCGGAATGTCCTCCTGCCGCTCCCGGAGCGGCGGGATGTGCAGCGTCACCACCTTCAAGCGGTAATAGAGATCCGAGCGAAACCTCTCCTGGGCGACCCGCTGCTCCAGGGACGCATTAGTGGCCGCGA
This sequence comes from Candidatus Polarisedimenticolia bacterium, assembly GCA_036004025.1. Classification (GTDB taxonomy): domain Bacteria; phylum Acidobacteriota; class Polarisedimenticolia; order Gp22-AA2; family AA152; genus AA152. Next base: position 3,584 of record DASYRY010000490.1, read on the forward strand.
TGATCCGCACGTCGACATCGATGGTCTGCGTCCCGCCCACTCGCATGAAGCTCCGCTCCTCCAGGATTCTCAAGAGCTTCACCTGGAGATCGGGGGCGATTTCTCCGACCTCGTCCAGGAAGAGCGTCCCTCGATCGGCGAGCTCGAACTTTCCGATCTTCCTTCCCGTGGCGCCCGTGAAGGAGCCCTTCTCGTGGCCGAACATCTCGCTCTCCAGGATGTCCGCGGGGATGGCGGCGCAATTGACCGGAAGGAAGCGCTCGTTCCTCCGTGGGGAATTCTGATGGAGGGCATTGGCGATGAGCTCTTTGCCGGTGCCGCTCTCCCCGGTGATCAACACGCTGCTGCGGGTCGGCGCGACGAGCTGGAGCTGGTTGAAGAGATGGTGCATGGCCTTCGATTTCCCGAGGATGTTGCCGAAGCGGTACTTCTCATCCAGGCGACCCCGGAGCTCGGCCACTTCGCGGATCAGGCTGCGCCGCTGGATCGCCGCCTCGACACGGCGGCGGAGCTCCACGGTGTTGACCGGCTTCTGGACGTAGTCGTCGGCGCCCGCCTTCATGGCTTCCACCGCCGACTCGACGGTTCCGTGACCGGTCACGAGGATCACTCCCAGGCTGGGCTCGATCTCCTTCACTGCCTTGAGCAGCTCCATGCCGCTCATCCCCGGCATCATGAGATCGGTCACCACCACGTCGGCTTCGAGACCCCCGCGCAGCTGGTCCACCGCCTCCCGCCCCGATCCGACGTCCAGCACGAAGTGGCCCACCTTCTCCAGCGCCTTCTT
>DASYRY010000491.1:0-4083 GCA_036004025.1 Candidatus Polarisedimenticolia bacterium
TCACCGAATCGCGCAAAAGCGGCCTCGAGTCCCGGGACGTTGAACGACCCGAATCCCACGGCCACGAAGAGGACGACCGCGAACAGACCGATCGAGACCATGAACTCCAGGGGAGGTCGCAGCCGGCCTGCATGCTCGAAGAACCGGTGGAAGATCAGGAGGAACGCCGCCGCACCCAGCGCTACGACGGCCTCCTCGAAATCAAGTCCCTTCAGAAAGGTCGTCAAGGCTCCCGCGAGAAAGAGGGACAGGGCCACCCGATGGCTGCTCCGGTACCCTCGGCGAAGGCCGCGCGACACCACCAGCATCAGGAATCCCAGCAGCACCGAAGCCCAGTGCGAGATCTCGACCACCGCCAGGGGGAGCCTCTTGAGGATTTCCACCCGCTCGGCAATCGACGGGGTCGCGGCGCTCGCCAGGAGCACCACCCCGCAGAGGAATGCGTAGGACGAAATGGCGAGGCGAGCCAGCGCTCTCGTGCGGCGCCCGGCGCGCATTCTCCTTCCCGCGAGAAAGAGGGTGGCGAACGCCCAGGGAAGAAGGTAATAGACGAACCGATAGAGGAGAAGGGAAGCGACAAGCTTGTCATGGCCTCCCGCCCTCTTCCCCAGCGCGAAGATCCAGATCGCATCCGCCGAGCCCAGTCCACCGGGGATCAGGCTCAGCAAGCCCACGACCTGGCCGAGGAAGAACGAGCGTAAGGAGAGCACCATCTCTACGCCGCCGTGAATCCCGAAGAGAGCGAGGTGGAAGACGATCCAGGCGAGCAGCCAGTCGGCCGCCGCCACCATGGCAAGGAGGAACGGGTTCCCCTGCCATTCCCGGAAGCCGCGGGGAAGCAGGGGCAGGCGCGGGAGGATCGAGAGCAGCGCTCCGACCGCCACCGCGGCCGCGATTCCCAAGACCATGCGCGAGGGGAGCGATTCGAGCGCGCTTGGGAGAGGCGCCAGCACGGCCGCGCACCAGCCCGCGAGTCCCAAGGAGAACGCGGCGACGATGGAGCTCAAGGCCGAGCGGGCGCGCCTTCCTTCCACTTCGAGCGGCCGGTAGAGCCATAGCCGCAGCGCGGGGCCGGCGAGAGGGCCGAGGGTCAGGAAGTTGCTCCACGCGAACGTGACGATGCCTACCCCCCAACGCGCGCCCGGCCGCGGCCCGTTGCGCAACGGTCCAAGCGCCACCACGTCATACAGGCCCGCGAGAGACAGGTTCAATCCCGTGAAGAGCAGCAGCATCAAGGTCAGCGAGGCGGGCGTGTCCTTGAGGATGCGCCGCACTTCCAGCAGGTCCACCCGCCGGACTTCACTCCATCCTATGAAGGCGACGAGGATCAGGACAAGCCAGGGCCAGAGGGGCCGAAGCCGGAGCAGTAGAGCGGAGGTGAGAAGGGAGGAGCGCTCGACCTGGGAAGTGATCGGCCCGTCGGGCGAGTCGGCCGACTCGTCTCCCGCCGGCGGGGAAGGGCCCTGGTCGGTCAGCGACTCCCTTCGGCGGCGGGACGCTCCCGATGCGCCGGGTCCAGCATCCATTGGAGACCTTCGATCAGGGCGGAGCGAAGCTGGAGCTCACGTCCCGAGAAATGGTGATTCGCGCCGCTCACCGTCAACAACTTGCGGGGTTCGGGCGCATTCCGAGCCAGAAGCACGGCGGCGGAGCTGGAATCCCCCGAGCCATGGAGGAACAGCAGAGGGATGCCCCTTGCCGAGCCGAGCACGTCGGCGACTCGAAAGATGTGATCCTTCGAGGAAAAGCCCATCAGTTCCGTCACGCGGAACTCCAGGCTTCCTTCCTCGTCCGGACCGATCATCACGAGCCCGGCGATTCGATTCCCCCATCCTTCCGCCCCGGCGATCCAGGGGGCGAGATCGGCGCCGAAAGAGAAGCCCGCCAGGATGATCTCGGAGTCCTCCGGATGGCCGGATCGGCGGGCAAGCGCGTCCGCATAGATCCGGACGTCGGAGGCGAGAGCCTTGCGATCGTCCTGCGGCCTCCAGAAATACTTCATGCAGTCCACGCCGCCCACCCAGAATCCCTCCCGGCGCAGGAAACCGGCCAGCATCTCGTCGAAGCTGCGCCATCCTGCCTCCCCCGAGAGGACGAGCACGAGGGGCCTTCCCTGGTCATTCTGCGGAGCGTAGACGGGCATCGAGTATTCCCCGCGCGATGTCCGGACCGGCACGAGGACGGAAGCGCGCTTCGAGGAGGCGCGCACAGGCGAGACGGAGTAGAGCGTGGCGAGAGCGAGAATGAGCGCGCGTGCGCGAGACGGGCGTGGGATCAAAGACTACTCACGGGTTTTCCCGGCCGGAACGGGCGCGGGAGTCGGAAGGGAAGCGGGTTCATCCCAGCGCCCATGCTCTCGAATCAGCCGGACCAGTCTCTCGTCGGCTTCGGCATAGGGAATGTCCTTCTCCACGAGCTCCTTCCCGACGAACAGGCTCACCTTCCCCGGTCCCCATCCCACGTACCCGAAATCTGCGTCGGCCATCTCCCCGGGTCCATTCACGATACACCCCATGATGGCGATCTTCACTCCCTTGAGATGGGCCGTGCGTGCCTTGATGCGCCGGGTGGTCTCCTCGAGGTCGAACTGTGTCCTGCCGCAGGAAGGGCAGGAGATGAACTCCGTCTTGAACAGCCGTAGCCGGGTTCCCTGCAGGATGTTGAACGCGAGGCGGAGCGAATCGGCGGGCGAGCCGAAGTGCTCGACACGCACGGCGTCGCCCAGTCCGTCGCACAGCAGCGAGCCGAGGTACACGGACGCGAAGAGCAGGGGGTCCTCTTCCCGCCTCGCCGTCTCCGCCACCAGCAGGAGGGGAGCGGGAAAGCTCCTCTCGGCGAGCGACCGGGCGAGGTGACGATAGGGGCCGACGGGGGAGAGGCCGGGCTCGACCGTCAGGGAAAGCAGCGGGAATCTGCCGGTCCCGGAATCACAGAGCCTGGCGAGCTCCGCCGCGCGAGAGCAGGCATTCTCAGGATCCGATCCGATGAAGAATTCGATCGCCGGGGAGGGACCCTCCGCGCCCAGACGATGCAGGATCCGCTCCAGCGTCTCGCCGGCCTTGGGCTGAAGAGAGTCGAGACGAATCGTCAGCCGGTCGCAGGAGCGGGCCAGTCCTCGAAGCTCTGGCTCCGCAAGCTCCGCCAGCAGCTGCGAGCTCGCGCGGGCGGAGAACGCAGGCCGGCTGCGGGCGGCGCGCATCTCCTTGCCCAAGTTCTCGAGGAGCGGAATCTCCTCCGCCCTGCTTAGATCCACTTCGAGAATCTCCACGCGCACGTCGGGAGTCGCGGGCATGGAGGAGAGGAGGTCCAGCTCCGCTTTCAGCGATGCCGCGTCTCCGAGAGGAGCGCGCAGAAGGCATTCCACCCGCACCGGCTCCTGCCCACCGAGCGCCAGGCCGCCCAGCTCGATCCGCGCGGAGCCGCGCCGCGAGTAGCTGGAAAGGATCGGAGGAGAAGCCTCCGGCGAGCCCTGAGCGGGGGAGGCCGGCTGCTCCCGCCCCCAGGCGTTGTACTTCCGGACGAGCGCTTGCGCCACCGGGATCTCCGCCACCGGGTCTTCGGTCAGGGACACCCGTATGGTGTCGCCGATCCCGTCCTCGAGAAGCGAGCCGATCCCGATGGCGGACTTGAGCCTCCCGTCCTCACCGTCACCCGCCTCCGTGACGCCCAGGTGGAACGGGTAATCCATGCGCTCCGCCGCCATCCGATCCGCGAGGAGGCGGTAGGCCTGGATCATCACCATCGGATTGCTGGATTTCATGGAAAGAATGAGGTTGCGGTGGCCGTGGCGTTCGCAGATCCGGACGAACTCCAGGGCGGATTCCACCATTCCCAGGGGCGTATCGCCGTAACGGTTCAGGATCCGGTCCGAGAGAGAGCCGTGGTTCGTCCCGATGCGCAGGGCGACGCCTCTCTCCTTGGCACGCAGCACCAGAGGTCTGAAGCGCTGCTCGAGCCGTTCCAGCTCCGCCTGATACTCGGCATCGGTGTATTCCCAGACTTTGAAACGCTTCGTGTCGGCGTAGTTTCCAGGGTTGATGCGCACCTTCTCCACGTGCTCGACCGCCATCATCGCGGCGGAGG
>DASYRY010000492.1:0-5460 GCA_036004025.1 Candidatus Polarisedimenticolia bacterium
GAGCGTCCGTCCGGTCCGATCTTGATCTTGGTCTCGGTGTCGGGGACCTGCTTCACGCAGACGGCGATCTTCATGCGCGCTCCGGGTCGCGTGCCACGACAGGCGCCAGAGTCGCTCTCATGGCTCGAATTTACTGAGGAGGAGGGAGGCGTTGGTTCCGCCGAACCCGAAGGAGGTGTTGAGAGCGATCCTCACCCGCATTTTCCTGGACTGGTTCGGGACGTAGTCGAGATCGCATTCGGGATCGGGCTTTTCATAATTGATGGTGGGAGGAACCGCATCCCGCTCCACCGCAAGCGCCGTGATCGCCGTCTCGAGTCCCCCGGCCGCCCCGAGAAGGTGCCCGGTCATCGACTTGGTGGAGCTCACCGCGATCTTCTTGGCGCTCTCGCCGAAGACCCGGTGGATGGCGAGCGTTTCCACCTTGTCCCCGGCCGGCGTGGATGTCCCGTGAGCGTTGATGTAGTCGACGGCCTCGGGACCGACCCCGGCATCCTCGAGCGCCGCCTTCATGACCCGCACGGGACCGTCTCCGTCAGCGGAAGGGGCGGAAACGTGGAAGGCATCGCCCGTCAGACCATATCCCGCGATCTCCGCGTAGATTTTCGCGCCCCTCTTCAGGGCGCCGGAGAGCTCCTCGAGAATGAGGATTCCGGATCCCTCCCCCATCACGAACCCGTCGCGGTCCGAGTCGAACGGACGGCTCGCCTTTTCCGGAGCATCGTTGCGAGTGGAGAGCGCTCGCATCGCGCAGAAGCCTCCCACCGCGAGGGGCGTGATCACCGCCTCCGTGCCCCCGCAGATCATGGCGTCGGCATCGCCCCGCTTGATGATCTCGTAGGAGTCCCCGATGCTGTGGCTTCCCGTGGCGCAGGCCGTGCACGCGGCCAGGTTCGGCCCTTTCGCGCCGAAGCGAATGGACACCTGCCCGGAGGCCAGATTGACAATCAGGCCGACGATGAAGAATGGGGAGATTCGGTCGGGACCCGACTCGAGCAGGGAGGCGTGCTGTTTCTCGATGGAAGGAAGGCCCCCGATCCCGGACCCGATATAGACGCCCACGCGCTCGGCGTTGGCGGAGGAGATGGCAAGCTTCGAATCCTCCATCGCCAGCTGGCTTGCGGCCACGGCGAAGTGGATGAAGCGGTCCATCTTCTTGACATCTTTCTTGGGGATGAAGTCTTCGGCGTTGAAGCCCTTCACCTCTCCCGCGATGCGCGAAGGGTATCTCGAAGCGTCGAATCGCGTGATGGGGCCGACGCCACTCCGCCCGGCCAGCAGGGCCGACCAGTTGGTCTCGGTCCCGACCCCCAGGGGGGATACCATCCCGATCCCGGTGACGACGACTCTCCGCTCCAAGGCCTCACCCCCGTTCGCCCGCCACCGCGGATGTCACGCGTGGCTCTCGATGTACTTGATGGCCTCGCCGACGGTGGTGATCTTCTCGGCGTCCTCGTCGCTGATCTCGATCTTGAAAGCCTCCTCCAGCGCCATGACCAGCTCGACGGTGTCCAGGGAATCCGCTCCGAGATCGTTCACGAACGAAGCCTCCGGCGTCACCTCTTCGGCGTCCACGCCAAGCTGCTCCATGATGATGCTCCTGACCTTCTCATCGACGGACATTCCCATCTCCTCCTTTTTTCCTCTGCGCTTCGGGCCTGCCTGGTTCCAGGGAGCGCGTATTATACTCATTTCGCGCCGACGGGATCGAACCTGCTCCGTGGGCGCAGCCGGTCACTCCATATGCAGTCCCCCGCTGATGTTCAGGACCGTCCCCGTGATATAGCCGGCCCCTTCGCTCAGCAGGAAGCGAACGCCTTCCGCGACGTCGCGGGGAGTGCCCATCCGCCCGAGCGGCACCGCCAAGAGCAGCGCCTCGCGCGCGGTGGGGGGGAGCTCGTCGGTCATCGAGGTTTCGATGAACCCCGGCGCCACGGCGTTGACCGTGATGTTCCTGCTGGCCAGCTCCCGCGCCAGCGAGAGCGTGAAGCCGATGAGCCCGGCCTTGCTGGCGCAATAGTTGGCCTGCCCTGGATTCCCCATCATTCCCACCACGGAGCTGAGGTTGACGATTCTTCCGCTCCGGGCCCGGATCATCAAGGGCGTGACGGCCCGCGTGACGACGAAGGCGGCGGTGAGGTTCACGGCCAGGACATGGTCCCAGTCCGAGCGCTTCATCCGGATGAGCAGCGCATCGCGGGTGGTCCCCGCGTTGTTCACCAGATGGTCCACCCGGCCGATCCTGCGAACCGCCTCCACGATCCCCTTCTCGAGGGCGTCGGCATCGCCGAGATCCAGAGGCAGGCTCTCGGCGCGGACTCCGCGCTCGGCGCACGCCTTTCGGGTGTTCTCGAGGTCCTCCGAATCTCGGGCCACGAGCAGGAGATCGGATCCGTCCGACGCCAAGCCCAGCGCGATCTCCCTTCCGATCCCTCGCGAAGCGCCGGTGACCAACGACACCTTCCCCCGGTGGATCATGCGCTCTCCTGGAGGGCGAGAAGGGTCTTTTCGAGAGACGCCGGATCCTCGACGTTGCTGATCCGGACGCCGGGGAGCGCCCTGCGGACCAAACCCGAGAGCACGCGTCCCGGCCCGACCTCGACGAAATGCGTCGCTCCCAGCCCGGCCATCTCCCTCACCGAGGCGTCCCAGCGGACGGGAGCGGTGATCTGGCGAAGGAGATTCTCACGCGCCGCGTCCCCGGATCGCACCGCGCGGGCATCCACGTTGCCGATGAGAGGACACTCGAGATCGCGGAAGCGCGCCGCCCCGAGGTGCGGTCGCAATCGCTCGCGCGCGGGAGCCATCAGCGCGCAATGGAAAGGGGCGCTCACGGGCAGGAGGATGGCGCGCTTGGCCCCGCGCGACGCCGCGGCCTCCACCGCCCGCGCCCCGGCCCTCGCCGTTCCGGCAACGACCGTCTGCTCGGAAGAGTTGAAATTGGCCGCCGAAAGGGTTTCACCTTGGGCGGCCTCCCTGCAGAGATCTTCTACTTGCGCAGCCGCAAGACCCAGAATCGCCGCCATGGCCCCTTGTCCTACCGGAACCGCCTCCTGCATGAACTTGCCCCGGAGGTTCACCAACCGGACCGCGTCCGAGAGACTCAGCGACCCGGCGCTGATGAGGGCGCTGTATTCTCCGAGGCTGTGACCCGCGACCCACGAAGGCTTGACGCCGTGCGAGCGCAGCACGCGCTCGCACGCGATGCTCGTGACAAGGATGGCGGGCTGGGTCAGCTCGGTGAGACGGAGATCCTGCTCGGGACCCTCGAAGCAGAGCTTGGAGATGGAAAAGCCGAGCGCCTCATCGGCTTCCCGGTAGGCATCCCGTGCCTCCGCGAAGCTCTCGGAGAGGCTCCTTCCCATGCCCACCGTCTGGGATCCCTGACCCGGGAAAAGGAAGGCTGGGGTGGATGCGCTCATCGAAACACTCCCGCGTTCGGGAAGCTACCAGCGCAGAAGCGCCGCACCCCAGGTCAGCCCCGCGCCGAAGGCGGCGAAGAGCAGGATATCTCCAGGATCGACCTTGCCGGCACGCACCGCCTCGTCGAGAGCGATGGGAATGGAGGCGGAGGACGTGTTCCCGACTCGATCGATGTTCATGAAGAGCTGATCGGAGCGCAACCCAAGCCGAGTGCCCACCGCCTCGATGATGCGGCGGTTGGCCTGGTGCGGAATGTAGAGATCGATGTCCGAAGCGCTCAAGCCGCTGGCGGTGATCACTTCGCGGCTCACTTCTTCGATGCTGCGCACGGCGATCTTGAAGGTCTCGTTCCCTTTCATCCGAATGAAATGCTGCCGCTCCTGCACCGTCTTCTCGGAAGTCGGCAGCATGGTGCCCCCGGCGGGAATGTGGATGAAATCCGCCATGGAGCCGTCGGAGCGCAGGCTGGTGGCGAGAATCCCCGCGATGCCCTCGCGGGCGGAAAGCACCGTGGCCCCCGCCCCGTCCGCGAAGATGATGCACGTCGTGCGGTCCTTCCAATCGACGTATTTGCTCAGAAGCTCGCCACCGATGACCAGGGCGTTGCGATAAGGACCGCACGCGAGAAACCGATCGGCCACGGCCAGGGCGTAGATGTAGCCCGAGCATCCGGCGGCGAGGTCGAACGCCGCCGCCTTGCGGGAGCCCAGGTTCTGCTGGATGGTGCAGGCCGTCGAGGGAATCGGCCGATCCGGGGTCACCGTCGCGCACACGATCAGATCGATCTCCTCGGCCGGCACTCCGGACATCTCCAGCGCGCGCTTTCCCGCCTCGGTGGCGTACTGGGATAGATATTCGCCCTCCGCGGCGATGCGTCGCTCCTTGATGCCGGTTCGAGACGTGATCCAGTCGTCGGAGGTGTCGACCATCTTCTCCAATTCCTGATTGGTCAACACTCGCTCGGGCAGGCAGGAGCCGGTCCCCGTGACCACCGCCCGCAGACGCGGCGTGTCGAGCGCTTGCCGTGGTGAAGGTCCGGGAGAGGTCATGCGGTCTCCGACCGCATGCCATGGGAGCTTTCCTCGATTTCCTTGTGGATCTGGTCGTTGACTCGATTGGCCACGACCTCTCCCGCCACGCGGATGGCGTTGCGAATCGCTCGCGGCGAGGAGCGTCCGTGGCTGATGATCGTGGCGCCCTTGACCCCGAGCAGCGGCACCCCTCCGAACTCCGCATAGTCGACCCGTTTCCGAAAGCCCTTGAACGCGGGACGCGAGAGGAGATACCCGAGCCGCGTGCGCCAGGAGCGCGAGAACTCCTGCTTCAGGAAATGGAACAGAGTCTCGGTGGCGCTCTCCACGGCCTTCAGGGAGACGTTTCCCACGAACCCGTCGCAAACAATCACGTCGGCGTTTCCATTGAAGATATCGTGCCCTTCGACGTTCCCGATGAAATTGATGCGGGATTCCTGCAGAAGCTTGAAAGTTTCCCGCACCACGTCGTTTCCCTTCCCATCCTCCTCTCCGATGCTGAGAAGGCCGACACGAGGCGACGCGACTCCCAGGATGTTCTTCGCGTAGATGTGGGCCATGATGGCCCACTGCCGCATGTGCTGGGGTTTGCTGTCGACGTTCGCCCCCACGTCCAGCCATACGGTGGCCCCTTTCCGGTTGGGCACGACCGCCGCCAGCGCAGGACGGTCCACACCCGCCACGCTCCCCAGCACGAACATCGCGGTCGCCATCACGGCGCCCGAGTTCCCCGCGGAAACCAGGGCCTGTGCCTGTCCGTCGCGGACGAGATTCGCCGCGACCCTCAGGGAGGAGTCCTTCTTCCGTCTCAGCGCCATCGCAGGCGGATCGTCCATGGCTACGGTCTCGCTGGCGTGGACGATGGAAAGGGAGGCGTCACGCGAGTGGTGTTTTTGAAGCTCCCGCGATATCTCATCCTCTCGGCCCACCAGGAGCACGCGGCTGCCGAGCTCGCGCGCCGCGAGAATCGCCCCCGCCACGGTATTGGCGGGCGCGAAATCGCCTC
>DASYRY010000493.1:0-6904 GCA_036004025.1 Candidatus Polarisedimenticolia bacterium
AGGTCAGGTATCCCTGTGAGGTGAGCGGGAAGGGGAGGCGCGCGAGCAGCGGATGGGGCTGAATCCCCGCGCACCAGACCACCGTGTGCGCCGGCAGGCTTTCCCCGTCCGAGAAGATCACGCCATCCGCCTGGATCTCGGAAAGCGTGCTCTCCAGGCGCAGGACGACTCCGCGCCGGCGCAGGACCACGGCGGCATACTCGGCCAGATCTGCGTCCAGAGTCGGAAGGATCCGAGAGGTGCGCTCCACCAGCGTGATCGCGATCTCTGCGCGGCGCGCCGTCCGGTAGTGCCGGCAGGCGCCGCGCAGAAAGACCTGCAGCTCACCCGCGACTTCCACCCCGGTGTAATTGCCGCCGACCACCACGAAACGCAGCAGCGCTCTCCGGCGCTCAGGGTCCTCGGTCGCGTCCGCCCGCTCCAGCATGCGAATGGCCCGGTCGCGAAGCTGAACGGCGTCGGAAAGGCTCTTCATCTCCAGACCGTGCCGGTCCAGGCCCGGAACCGGAGGAAGCCGCGTCACGCTTCCCAGCGCCAGCACCAGATGGTCGAACGGGACCTCGCGCGGAGCCTCCTCCCCTGACACTCGGCAGTGAATCATCCGGCGGGAGAGATCCACGCCCGTCGCCTCGGCCATGAGGAAGTTCGAAGTCTTCAGGAACGCGCGCAGAGCGACGACCGCGTGCCGAGGCTCGAGACTCCCGGTGCCCGCCTCCACGAGAAGCGGATAGAAGACGAAGTAGTTGTTGCGGTCCACCAGGAGCACCTGGCCGGAGCCGGAGGGAAGACGTCTCTCCAGCGCTTGAGCGCAGTAGGCGCCGGCGAAGCCTCCTCCCAGGATGACGATGCGGTTCACACACCCCCCCGACTGAAATAGAATGCCGCGGCAGCTTAGCAAAGCTCTTCGAGAGGTGCGAGGACGTGAAGCCAATCGTGCTGATTCATGGTTACAGCGCCGAGAGGGGCAAGACCGGCGCCCTCTCCATCGCCTCGATCTACGGGACGCTCCCCAGGGATCTGCGGTCCGCCTTCGGACGGGGCGCCGTGGTCGAGATCGATCTCGCCCGCTATCTCTCCCTGGAAGACGGCGTCCGGCTGGACGACATCTCGCGGGCCATGCAAAGGGCTCTGGAGGAAGAGCACCCCGATCTCCTGAAGAAGGGGTTCGACGGGATCGTTCACAGCACCGGCGCGCTTGTCATCCGGAACTGGGTCCGGCGCTTTTCCCCGCGCCCCTCCCCTCTAGGCAATCTCATCCATTTGGCGGGAGCCAATTTCGGGAGCGGCTGGGCCCACATCGGGAAAGGTCAGCTTGCCAAGTGGGGCAGGCGGGTCTTTCAGGGAGGCGCAGAGCGCGGCCTCCAGATCCTGGACGCGCTGGAGCTGGGCTCGAGCTGGACGCTCGACTTGCACCTGCATTTCCTGCGCGAGGGATTCCGGATGCTGGAGGACTATGGCGTCCGCGAGAGCGTCGTCGTCGGCTCGCAGGCGGACGCGCAGTGGTTCGAGTTTCCCATACGCTACGCCAAGGAGGACGGCTCCGACGGCGTGGTCCGCGTCAGCGCCGCGAGCCTGAGCTACCAGTACCTGAAGCTGGGACCGACGATCGACGCCCTCGCGCTCGGGTGGAATCGCGCGCGCGCCGAGCTGGGCCGCCACCTGGAGCGGCGGGGGAGGCGCCAGGGGTTCTACGAAATCCAGGAAGCCACCCGCCCGGGTCTCGCCGGAAGGGGCGAAGTCCCTCTCGCCATTCCCTACGGCTGCGCCCACTCGGGAGAGAAGATGGGAATCGTCACCGGAAGCGGACCGAGGGAGGAGGTCCTCCGGCTCATCCGCAAGGTGCTGCAGCCGGGAAGTGATCCGGCGGAGAATCGCGCCAGTCTCGTCGAGGCCTTTCGGGCCGAGACCGAGGACACCTATCGCAAAGTGCTGGCGGCGCAAGCGCCGAGCGCGTGGAGGAAGTGGATCGACGAGCCGAGGGCCCAGTACGATCGCCACGCGCAGGTCATTCTGCGGATTCGAGACCAGGACGGCAGGCCGGTGCCCGACTTCGACATTTTCTTCGATTCGGTGCGCGTCCCGCGGGATCCATCGCGCGCCATGAAGGACCTGATCGAGGACAAGCACGTGAATTCCCGCTCGCCGCACATCATCACCTTCTACCTGCGCACCGACGCTTTCTCCGCCGAGGCGGGAAGCTGGATTCCGCGGGTCCCCGAGCTGAACGGATGCATTCTGGAGATCTCCGCGGTGGAGTCCCAGACGAAGGAGATTCTCTACCTGCCGCTGCGCTTTGGATTCACGCCGGAGGAGCTGGAGGCCTGGATCGTGGGGGATCGGACCACGGTGATCGACGTGGAGCTGCTCCGGCTTCCCTCGCCGTCGGTCTTCAGCTTGGCTCGGTTCTAAGGGGGCGCGCGCCTACTTTTCGACCCAAGAGGGCAGCCGCGCGAGCTCTTCGAGCTCCACGGTGGGAGCGGCGTCCCCCGCCATCGCTTTTTCCCTCTTGCGGTTGATCCAGGCCACGGGGATTCCCAGCTCGACCGCGGGCACCACGTCGTGGAAGAAGCTCTGGGCCGCGTGCAGCCAGGCTGCCTCGCCGAGGCGCTGGCGGGCCGCCTGGAAGTGGGCGTGAGCGGGCTTGTAGGCGCGAACCTGCTGGGCCGTGATGACGAAGTCGAAGGGAACGCCGAAGTGCCGGCAGGTCGCGGCGAGCAGATCGTCGTCGACGTTGGAGAGGATCCCGAGGCGACAGCCGGCTACGGAAAGCCTCAGCAGCGCCTCGTTGGTGTCCGGAAAAACAGGCCACGAGGGAACGCTCTCCGCCAGGAAAGCCTCCCGGCCCGGCGAGAGATTCCACCCCAGCTCGCCTGCCACGCGCCGGGCGGTCTCCGAAAGGACCTCGCGATAGGGGCGATAGGGCTCCGCTTCGATCTCGGGCTCGATTCGGGAGTAGGCGCCGATCACCGAGCCGGCATCCAGGCTCACCCCGTCCTGGGCCGCGGCGGCCAGGAAGGCGGCGCGGATGCCCGCGTCCCAATCCACGAGGGTGCCGTAGCAGTCGAAGGTGATTACCTCGAAGCGCAACGCGGGCCCGCCTCGGTGACGCGAACCGATCTCATCCTCTCGCCCACTTCAGGATTTCGGGAACCGTGGGACGCTTCCCGTACATGAGGACGCCGATCCGGAAGATGCGGCCTACCCCGCGGAAGAAGAAGTAGATCGTGACGATCAAAAGGAGAATCGAAAGGGCGATCTGCCAGAACGGAGGAGTGAGGATCATGATTCTCATGAACATCACCATCGGCGCGAAGAGCGGAATGAGCGAGGCGACGACGGCGGCGGGGGAATCAGGATTGGCCACGAAGAAAAAGGTCATCACCATGGGGACGACCAGGCACATCACCAGCGGACTCTGCAGATTCTGGGCTTCCTGCTCCGAATTGCATACCGCCCCCACGGCGGCGAACATCGAAGTGTAGAGAAAGTATCCCAGGAGGAAGAAGATGCAGAAGTAGGCCATCTTCGAAGGGGAGATGGTGTCCAGGGCGCCGGTCCATCCGGCCTGCAGCGCCGCCACCCCGACGTAGAGGCGCAACAGCGCCACCGAGGCGATGTAGATCGCCATCTGGGTGAGGCCGACCAGACCGATGCCCAGGATCTTGCCGGTCATCAGCTCATCGGGGGTCAGCGAGCCGAGGAGAACCTCCATGATCCGGTTCGATTTCTCTTCGAGGATTCCTCGCATCACTGCGACGCCATACAGCAGCAGGGCCATGTACAGCACCATCACGAACGCGAAGGTCCCGAAATAGGCTTCGTCGAAGCCGCGCTTCTTGGCCTGACCCTGCTCTTTCACCTCGAAGCTCTCCATCTCGACCGGGGCGAGGAGCTTCTTCAGCTCCTCGGCGCCGACGTCGAGATGACTCTTCTCGAGCCGCAACCCCACGACCGATTCACGCAGGGCGCGCTGCAGGGCTTTGAGCGCGAAGACGTTTCCCACGCTGCGAGCGTAGAAGCGGAAATTCGAGGTGGCGTCGACGTCGTCTCCGGCCGTGATGACCCCGTACAGGTCGCCGGAGAGGATCCTCGGCTCAAGGGCGCCGCGCGTTTCCTCCACACTCCCTTTCACCGGGACGACCTCGACCGAGTAAGAGGAAGCGCCATCCTTGTTCTTTTCCTCCCCCAGCTTCGACATGAACGTGGCCGCCAGGCGGCCCGTCCCGTCCACCAGGGCGACCTTTCGCTGCTTTCCTGTCTCGACGTCGGCCAGCAGGAGCTGGACAACGACCAGCCCCACCATCAGAAGAGGCAGGAGAAGCGTGCCCAGCCAGAACGACCGTTTGCGGATTCGCTCGAGGTATTCGCGACGGATGACCATTAAGAGTTTATGCATGATGGGTCTGCCCTCCCACCTGCTCGATGAAGATGTTGTGCAGCGTCGGCTCCACGATTTCGAAGCGGCGCACGATCACGCGCTCCACGGCGGCTCGCAAAACCGCCTGCGGATCGGCCCCGTTCTGGAGGCGCACCTCGCGGTACCCGCCGTAGTCGTCCACCCGCGCCACTCCGGGAAGCGTCTGCAAGAACGAGGCGTCCCCGTCGAATTCCACCAGAACTGAGTTCTTCCCGAAGCGGGCCTTCACCTGGTGGAGTGGACCCTCCAGGACGACGCGTCCCCGGTTGATCAGCGCGATCTGCTTGCAGAGCCTCTCGGCAGTCTCCATCTGATGCGTGGAGAAGATGATTGAGGCGCCGCCGCGGTTCAGCTCCAGCATGAGATCCTTGAAGACGTCCTGGTTCACGGGATCGAGTCCGGAAAAGGGCTCGTCGAGAATCAACAGCTCCGGCTTTCCAAGGATGGCGCCGATGAACTGGACCTTCTGCTGCATTCCCTTCGAGAGATCCTCGACCTTCCGGCTCTTCCAATCTCCTAGATCGAGCCGATCCAGCCAGCCGGCAGCCTCCCGGCGCGCCTGGGCGGGGCTCGCCCCCCGGATCGCTCCCTGGTACTCGAGCATCTCCAGCACCTTGGTTTTCCGGTAGAGACCTCTCTCCTCTGGCAGGTATCCGGTCTTGTCCTTCACCTGCTTGCCCGAGGGCAGGCCGAAGACCCGCACCTCGCCGGAATCGGGACGCAGGATGTCGAGGATCATGCGAATGGTGGTGGTCTTCCCGGCGCCGTTCGGCCCGATGAGCCCGAAAATGATTCCCCGCGGAATCTCCAGTGAGATCCCGTCGACCGCGCGGAAAGAGCCGAAGGTCTTCACAAGATCGCGAAGCGAGACGGCGGATTCCAAGGGGTGCATCCTTTCTCGAAGGGTCCGACCGTTGGATTGAAGCCGGGATTATACCGGATCGTGATTGCGGGATTCCGGACGTGGGGTTTCACGAAAGGCGTAGATCTCCACCTGGAGGTCGTTCCCCATGTTGAGCTTTCGAGTCATGAAGGGGCGCGGCGAGTCCCTCATCGCCTGAAGGTTCAGCCTGAAGCCGGCCCCGGTCAGCAGGGAAAGCAGCCGGTGGAGCGTCTGCGGGCGATCGAGGGCTCCGTGGTACTCCACGAACAGGTGGGTCACGCAGCCGAGCATGTCGGCGCTGTCTTCCAGGACCTCGGTCTCGCCTTCCTCGATATCCAGCTTGAGCAAGTCGATCCTGCGATCCAGATAGTTCCGTAGCCTTGCGGTGCGCACGCTTCCCGCCGCCGCGTCGCGTTCCCGCGCGATCCGCCCTCCATAGCTCCCTTCCACGAGGAAGGGGAGGTCCGTCTCTTCCCACCAGAGAGCGCGAGAGACGAGCGTCACGCCCTGGAGCCCCCAGGCTTCCACGTTCCGCTTCAGGACCGGGAAGATCCTCGCGTCGGGCTCGAACGCGATGATCTCGCTGTTCGGGTAGATCTTCTTGAAGTAGGCCACGCCGAGCCCCACGTTGGCGCCTCCGTCCAGGATGACCGGCTTGTCTCGGGAGGCGGGGAATCGATACGCCTCGCGCTCCCAGATGTCCTCGTACATCTCGAGGAAGGAAAGAGAATCGACGATCTCGAAGGGCCGGCCGAGCAGCGACGTGAGCGAAGGCGTGAATCGAGGGAGCCGCTCGATTCTCCGGCGCTCCAGAGAGGTCCTCCGAAAGGCGGGATCCAGGAGAAAGCGCGATCCCCGGCGGAAATGTTCCTTGAGAGTGAGCCTCATCGTCCCGGCCGATAGACCTCTGAGGAAGGATGGTAAGTCTTCCAATCGAACCAATAGTCCAGCAGCGGCTCGAGGCGGCGCAGCTTCCGGCCCGAGAGAGGCCCGGAAACGGCGATGCCCCGATCGTCCCATGCGCTCCCCGTACCCGAGTCCACCAGGTGCCCGGTTTTCTCTCCGGCTTGCAGGTAGAACTCCCCGACGGTGTCTTGCACCGTGCGATCGAAGACCCGCACCGATTTTCCTCCGTCGAACGTCACCAGAAGGATCGGCACGTCGCCCAGCCGGTCGTTCACGGGTCCCCGCTCCGCGAGGTCGGAGAGCAGATAGGCCTTCGAGGCGCCTCCGGCTTCCACGCCCACCATCAGGTCCCGATCCTCGAACGCCTCCCCGGGACGGCGCGGCGTGACGACCGGAAGGTCACGCACCTTCGCTTCCCAATCTGCGTGGGCGTACCTCCCGGCCAGGGCCGCATCCGGCCTCAGCACGCGGGTGTGCGGATGCTCCTGCTTCCATCGGGCGAAGCTCACCTCGTCATGTGGGACCCGCTCGAGGGACGAGCCCTTCGCCGGCCCGAGAATAGCCTTACCCGTGACCTGCTGCCACCAGGATCCGGTCGCCTCATCCTGCATGATGAAGTTCTCGTTGTTGATTCCCGCCAGGTGAAACACCATCGGGCTCCCGTTCAGCCTGCGCTCCCACACCAGACCGGTGTGACA
>DASYRY010000494.1:0-3056 GCA_036004025.1 Candidatus Polarisedimenticolia bacterium
GATTCCCGAGACCACCAGCAGGGCGAGCTCCGCTCCCACGGGAGCGGAAGGTGTGTTCTCCAGCCAGGGGAGATCTTCCCTTCCCGCCAGGATCACAGGCTCCGCCTTTTCCGGATAACACTCCACGCCTTTCAGGTAGGGCCCCTTCAAGTCGGGGAACACGTTAACACCGTCTTCCGTGTGCCCCCCACAGGTGGAGGTATAGAGGGCCTTGATCGGAGCCCCATTGAAGGTGGCGATGATCCCCGCCGTTTCCTCGATCGCCTGGTTGGTGAGGGGATGCTCGGAGGAGAAACCCTTGTAGACCTGGCACGACGTCGAGTCGCAGATGTCGAAGCCCGACTCGGAGAACTGTCCGCGGTTGGCCGCCACGTAGGTCCGTGCCGCCACCGCCTGCGCCTTGAGCGCCTCGATCTCGGGGTAGACATTCGGCCCCATCTCGTTGGGAACCACGCCGCGAAGGTAGTCTTCCAGAGGGAGCTGATTGATCACCTTCAAGCTGTCCCCCAGCATCCGCACTTCCAGCTTCCCGCGGTAGGACTGTCCGTTCACCTCGACCGTTCCGCCGGAAACTGCGGAGAGGGCCACGAAAGATTTCACCTCGACGACCTCGGAATAGTAGCGCGAGTCCACGATGCGCAATCGAGCTTTCCCCGAGGCGGGCGACGCCTCCTCCGCCACCCAGAGCTCCGTCATCCCCTCCTCGAGGAGCTTGTCCGTGAGCTGCGAGGCGTCTTCACGGCGGGCGAATTCCCCGATCCTGACGCGATAGGAGCTGCGCTCGGGATTGAAGGTGACGAGAACCGGATCGGGAACGAGCCGCTCGAGCCTGTCCTTGAGAGCATCGGCTTCCGATTGGGTCGAAAACGTTCCCACCTGCACGCGGAAAACCGCGCGAGGCGCGATTCCTTTCGGCAGGTCCACCACGACGACGACCGCTTCGTCGAACCGTGCCTTCCACAGGGGGATAAGCTTCGTGGGGTGCAGGATGAGCAATCCGCCGGCCGCGAAGAGCTTTGCTTCGGAGGGCTCCGTGCTGAGTCCAATGCGGACGTCCGGCGGGGCCGCGAGGGGGGCGGAGGCCGCGACAGCCGCGTGAACGGGGGCGGCCGGCTCCGAGTTTTCCGGCGCCGCCATTCCTGAGACGCAGCCGGAGACGATCGGAAGGACTAGCGCCGCGCTGAGTGCTTGGAGCAAACGAATCGTTCTCGAGCCTCCCCGTCCAGGTCGCGGAATCTTAGCATAGAATATTTTCCATGCACGTCCTCGAGACCGGCCGGGTGCGCGGAGTGGTCTTCGACCTCTGGAACACGCTCGCCTTCGATCCACACTGCCCCAATCCCTTCGTCGCTCTGGTCGATGCCTACGGCCTCCGGGACGATCCCGGGATCCTCGAGCGGGCGATTATGTGCCAGGAGCTCTCCGGGATCGAGGAGGCGATCGCGGTCCTCGCGCGGGTCACGCATCGCACCCTGGATCCGCTCCAGGGGGAAGCTCTCTCGCGCATCTGGAGGAACGCGGGCGAGCGAGTTCGCCTGTTCCCGGACGCCGAGGAAGCCCTGCCCCGTCTGGCGGGACGATTCAGGCTCGGTCTGCTCTCGAACACCCAGTCTTTCGGTTTGGAGTTTCTCGACTCGCTCGGTCCGATTTTCCAGGCGCGGCTCTTTTCCTATGAGCTGGGGGTCCTCAAACCCGACCCGGCGATGTTCTCGCAGATAGCGGAGCGGCTGCGGCTGGCGCCTCGGCATCTGCTGATGGTGGGAGACCATCTGCGGGACGACGTTCTCGGAGCCGAGGCCGCCGGCTGGCAAGCCCTTCTCCTGCGGCGCAGCAACGCCTCCCTGTCCTTCCGGGAGCGCGATCTCGATCGGAGACCGCTGGAATCCTTGCTCGAGCTGATCGACCTCCTCCTCCCACGCCGGACCTCCTGAGGGTCTTTCGGAGAATTCTCGATCACTCCTTTTTGGCGGGACCGGCCTCCCGAGTCCTTCTCAGCTCGACGCCGACCGACTCTACGATCCCGTCCAGCACGGGGGTCTCCTTGCGGACTCGGATGAAGACCTCTTCCACGGGAACCTGCTGAAAGATGGCCGTGACGATACGACCGGCCAGGGCTTCGATGAGACGGAAGGATTCGCCTCGCCCGATCTCCTGGACGATCCGATGCACCTTGCGATAATCGACGGTGTCGGAGAGCCGGTCGGAGGCGAGGGATTTCGAGTAATCGTAGACCAGCTCCAGATCGATCGAATACCTTCCGCCGACTTCGCGCTCCATCCGGGTGAGGCCGTGATAACCATGGAAGCGGATTCCGGTGAGCAGAATGGTGTCGCTCATCGCCCCTTCTCATGCCCCTCGAAGGCTTTCCGGATGGCCCCGTCCAGGGCGCCCCCCTCCCGAGGGGTGCACGCGCAATGCCCGTGCTTGTGGGTGGCCACGTGTCCCTGACGCGAGCAGGCTCCGTCGCAGCCCCCGCAGATTCGATCGGTGCAGACCCATCGGACGATTCGCGGACTTAGCGAAGCCTCCGGCTTCGAGGGTCGCTCGTGCTCCGCTTTGGAGCCGGGCGCTGGAGCGGGAGGGACTCTTTGGGAAGAGGACGTCTGGCTGAGCGCCAGGACTCCCGCCAGCGAGGTGGCCACGAAAGCCAACACCAGAAAGCCGATCAAAACCCTCAGGCGCATGCCGGATCGCTCCCACCAAAAAAGGCCTTCATCCTTGGCCAGGGACGTCGGGGTTGTCAAGGTACTTGAGCCCGGTTCCGGTGTTGAAGAGCACCGTCCGGTGGCTCGGCAGGATGACGCCCTGCTCGAGGAGCCGGCGCAGCGCCGCCATAGTGGCCCCCCCTTCGGGACAGGCGAGAATCCCCTCGAGCCGTGCCATGGATCCGGCGCCCTCCGCCATCTGCTCCTCCGAGACGGCCAAGGCCCTCCCCGCCGTTCTGCGGATTCCGCTCAGAATCAGGCGATCGCCGATCGGGGCTGGCACCCGCAAGCCCCAGGCTCGGGTTCGCGGATCCTCCCACGGCTCGGCCGCGGTGGCTCCCTTCTCGAACG
>DASYRY010000495.1:0-4037 GCA_036004025.1 Candidatus Polarisedimenticolia bacterium
GAGAAGCCTCCTTCGAAGAAATCGTCGAACGCCCTCAGGCACCCGAATTCGTACATCGCCCCGGTAATCCCGCCGCCCACCAGGACGAGCGCCGTCTTGGAGGGCGGGTCAAGGGTGTTACCGACGATCATGGAGTACCTCCGGGAGGTGCGGGATCGCCGAGAGTCACCATCGATTCCTCCTTGAACCCGGTCATGCGGGATCCGGCCACCCTCGAGCCAAGCTTCACCGGCAAGGCGACGGAACCTCCGGAGCGGACGGCCACGTCACGCCGTTCGGCGCTTCCCAGGACGTGCCAGTCGGGACCCGTCTTGGCCGCCACGCCGACCACCAGCCGGTGGGTCCCCGCGGGGAGGGGTACTCCGAGCGAGGCGGGGAGATCGAGACTCAGCACCTCGAAACCGTGCCTCTTGCCGGGCCGGCTCCCCGCCTGGAACAGCAACGTCTCGTGACGCACGAAATCCTTCAGCTCCGTCCGGTCCTGCCAGTGATCGGGCACGTGATCAGGCGTGGTGCAGATCACGAAGAAAGCCAGATTCTCGACTTCGGCCCTCTGGGTCATCCCCATCTCGTTCGCCGCCCAGCGCGGCGTCTTGCGAATCACCTCGAAGACCACGGGTCGCGATTTGTCATCCGTCTTCTCTCCGGCCTTTCCCCCCTCCAGGTGGAGCTCCAGCGTGCCTGCGGGGGGCGCCTGTCGCGGCGCCGCGACGGAAGAAGGGTGCTCCTCCTCGTGACGCTTGCGCATGGCATCCAGAATTCGATCCGAGACGCCGGCCGCCTTGAGCTCGCGGGCCATGTCCCGATCCAGGTCGAAGGCCACGCTGGGGGCGGAGGCGATGGCCTCCAGAATCTTCGTCTCGGGCACTCTCTCCAGGACCATCTTCACGACCGCCTCGTTGTCGAGGGGCGGGAGAGAATCGGCCAGGGGATCCCCCCCGGCGCACAGCGCCAGGAGCAAGAGGATCCAACCCCGTGCAGGCGAAGGTCTCACCTAAATCTCGAGAACCAATCCGTCGAATGCCAGACGGACGAAGGGCGGCAGAGCGCTTTCCGTTTCGCTGTGCTCGATGTCGTGGCTCATGTGGATCAGGTACGCACGACCCGGCTTGAGGACTTCGAGCAGCGCCAGGGTTTCCGGCAGCGAAAAATGCGTCGGATGCGGCTTGGGCCTCAGGGCATCGATCACCAGGATCTCCAAACCCGCCAGAGCCTCGAAGGACGCGGGAGGCACGCGGTTGCAATCGGTGCAGTAGGCGAAATTCCCGATACGGTATCCCGAGACCTCGAGGTCTCCGTGGAGCAGCGGTACGGGGACGACCTGGGTCCCGAAAAGATCGAACGGGCCTCCGACGACTCTCAGGTCCAGACGAGGCTTGCCTCCTCCCTCCTGGGTGTGGGTGAAGGCGTACCAGAACGTGCGACGGAGATCCTCGAGCGTCCCGGCGCTGCCGTAGACCGGAAGGTCCGCCCGCTGCCGAAAGTTGTAGATCCTCAGGTCGTCCAGGCCCATGACGTGATCGGCGTGACAGTGAGTGTAGAGGACGGCGTCGAGCCGATCGATACGGTGCTGCAGGGCCTGCTGGCGGAAATCGGTGGAGGAATCGACCAGGATTTTTCGGGAGTCCCACTCCAGCAGCACCGACGGACGCAGCCGGCGATTGCGCGGATCCGCGGACGTGCAGACGCGACAGCTGCAACCGATGACGGGCACGCCGGTGGACGTCCCCGTGCCGAGGAAAGTGACCTTCATGCGTGGAGTCCCAGGCGGCGCCGGCCGCCTTGCGGCAGGGAGGTGGCCGGTCGGGGCGGCGCGGGCTCATTCTATCAGAGGATCTAGAAGATGAGGGCGCGCAGGATTTCGCGCGCGGCGACGGCGGGGTTTTCGGCGCCGGTGATCGGGCGTCCGATGACCAAATAGTCCGCTCCCGCCTGCGCCGCCTCGCGAGGAGTCAGGGTCCGGATCTGATCGTCCATCGCCGCGCCTTCGGAACGAATACCAGGCGTCACCAGGAGAAAATCGGGACCGAAGCGCGCGCGCAGCGGCGCGATCTCCCGGGGAGAGGCCACCACGCCGTCCAAGCCGGACTCCCGCCCGATGGCCGCCAGGGCCAGGACCTGCTCTTCGGGAGTGCGGTGCATCCCGAGCGACGCCATCGCTTCCTCTCCGAGACTCGTCAAGAGCGTGATTCCCAGCAGCGCGGGGCGTCGCACTTGATTTACGGCGCAAGTGGCTTCGACCTCGTCCACCGCCCGGCGCACCATGGCGGCTCCTCCCGAAAGGTGCATGTCCAGCATCGCGACGCCGAGGCGCGCGGCCTCCGCCGAGGCGCGCGCCACCGTGTTGGGGATGTCGTGATACTTGAGGTCCAGAAAGACTTCCGCCCCCAGGCTCTTCAGGTCCTTCACGATGGAAGGGCCCACGGCGGTGTACAGCTCCATCCCGACCTTGAAGAGGGAAACCTGGCCGCGGAGAGAGCGGACGAGATCGATGGCCCGCTCGCGGGAGGCGGTGTCGAGTGCGACGATGATCTCGGCGCGGCGGCTCATGGCCGGAAGATTCTCACAGAATCCAATCCCTATGGCAAGAGTTCCCCGCCATCAAGAGCGGCGGCTGGCGAACGGGCCAGGCAGAGGATGCGGTCACGGACAACGGAACTCCAGCGATGGGGACTCTCTTCTACTATCTGATGGATTCGTTCTGCACCGGAGCCTGCTCGACCAGCCCGGCCGTCAACAACCCGATCCAGGGGCAAGGCGGAAAGTGCTTCGGCAAGGCCGGACCGGCCCGGACCGTCGCAGGCGGTGTGGTGACCAACGGCAGCCGAACCTTCACTCCGAATTGCCCGTAGTCGAAAGAGGGCTGCGACGCGAACCCATCGCATAGGGGCGCCGGCGCTCCACGGCGGTCTCCAGCTTGACCCGCGCGGGATCGCCCGCGATAATCGCTGGCATGGGCAGAAGGTGGATTCTAGGAGCGGGCGGTGTACTGGCCGTCTCGGCGCTGGCGGGTCTCGGACTCTTTCGCGTGCGTGAAGGCCAAGACGCCGCCTCCCTGGGAGCCTCGGGTGGCGACATCCGGGTCGTCTCGCAAGGATCTCCGCTCAACTTGCGTGATCATCTGGCCGCGGGGAAGTACACTCTCTTCGACTATTATGCCGACTGGTGTCCTCCCTGCCGCGAGCTTTCCCCCCAGCTCGAGAACCTGGCGCGGCGCCATCCGAACCTGGCCCTTCGCAAGATCGACATCGTGAGCTGGAGCCATCCCGTGGCACAGCAGCAGGAGGTCCGGGATCTTCCCTTTCTGAGGCTCTACGATCCGGAAGGGAGGCTGGTCGGGGAAGGGGACGCCGCTCTGGAAGGTCTGCAGCGCCTTTTCGGGTTCAAGGTTTCTCCCCAGCTCATGTAGGACGCTTTTTCGCTCCTCCCCCCGAAGCCCGTCCCGTCCCGGGGGCCTTGCCAATCACTTCCAGGCGTACGCGGATCACTCCCGGCGAGTTCGCACCGAGCGCCCGGGCTGCCGCATAGGAGAGATCGAGAATCCGTCCCTTCAGGAAGGGACCGCGATCGTTGATCCTCACCGTGGCGCTCTTCCCGTTGGCCACGTTGGTAACCTTCACGAGGGTGCCGAAAGGGAGGAAGCGATGTGCCGCCGTGAGCAGCAGCATGTTGTAGCGCTCGCCGTTCGCGGTGGTTTTCCCGTGGAAGGTGGGACCGTACCAGGAGGCGTTGCCGGTCTGCGGTGAGGAGCTTCCACCGGGCGTGTTCAGCGTGGGGGTGGGGGCCGTGGCACAGGCTGTCACGAGGGCGGCCATGGTCGCGGCGCGAAGCATCTCGAGGCGGCGCGGGGGAGGCCGCACGTCATCCACCTCCTTTCGGGGAGGATCAGGTGGAGAACTCCTGCAGCGAGCCTTTCTCCTGAAGAGAGCCCACCAGGTCGTTCACGTCGGAGACGCCCATGCGCCCAAGCGCCTCGACGAGGCCATCGAGGATCTTGGTCGAACAGGCGGGATCGATGAAATTCGCCGTTCCCACCT
>DASYRY010000496.1:0-3883 GCA_036004025.1 Candidatus Polarisedimenticolia bacterium
CATTTCTTATGCCCGCCCAACTACATTTATGCGGAACACGGATAATGTTTGGGGCTGCGAGGTTGCTGGAATTAGAAATAATTCGTTGAGATAAACCCTCACGGCCCAACATCATGGCGCTCAGGAATCCGGAGGCAGAAAGCTGACTCCCGAATCCTGCCGACCTCTGCGAAAACTTATGACTGCGGGCTCATCCTCGCGGGCCGCCACGGGTGGGTGGCGATGGACCGGGGTCATGCGAGATCCCCTGAGAAATGTCGCGATGACAGATGCACACGCAACTTGCGAAAACTATACGCCCGCAGGCGCTAATGCCGCAAGGCACGTGGGTTGTTCGTGAGGTAGGCCGCGGGATAGGGACCCACGCCGATCGCTAGCGCCCCGGATCCGAGGGTCCGGTCGCAGGACTCCGATCGATCCCCAGGAGCGAAGCGTGGGAGCAGACGAACCGCCAGGAGCCGTTGCGGCGCTCGAGAAGATAGGTGACACGGTAGCGTGAGATGAAGGGATGCCCGTCGGCGGTCTTGCCGTGCAAGGCGGTTCGCTCGCTGGCGACGGCGAATGTCCCGCGCAGGATCGAGGTCCACTCGTCGGCCTCGACGGAGCTGAAGATCATCGCAGGCTTGCTCCGATACGAGGCGAGCACTTGCTGCCGTCCCATCGTGGAGCCATCCGGGTTGGTGTGGAAGTAATCAGGCGCGTAGAGGCGCTCCAGCGCCTCGACATCGCGGCGAATTCCGGCGTCGCGCAAGGCCTGCACGGCCGCCTTAACCTCATCGTCTCTCGCCTCGCCGGGAGACGGTTCCGGAGACGCGGCCTGCGACGCGCGGCTCGTCGCATCCAGGAAGTCGAGCACTGTCTCGTTGAACCGCGCGGGCGCTTCCATGTTCACCATGTGCCCGGCCCCCTCCAGGACGATCTTCCTGGCGCCGGGGATGTCCGCGACGAGCTTGTCCGCGATCCGGTGGATGTCGGGAATGTCGAGCGAGCCGACGAGAACGAGGGTGGGGAGATGAATCTGCGACAGCCGGCTGTAGGCGCTCGGCTTCAGCTCCTCCTCTTCGTCGGGCTGCGTCCAGGTGCGGGCGTTGGCCAGCGCCAGCTCCCGGACGCGCCGGCGCGTCTTCGCGTTGCTTGCGGCAGGCATCATGTAGTCGCTCTCCAGCCAGGCGAGGGCCGAGGCCTTCCCGTCTCCCGCTGCTGCCGCCCGCCGAAGACGATCCCCCCATTGTGTCCTGGTGTCGGACCATGGAAAACCGCTCAGTCCGGGTCCGGCGAGAATAAGGGTGCGAACCTTCTCGGGGTGCGTCAGGGCGAGATCGATCGCGATGCGTCCGCCGAGGGAGAGGCCCACCAGGTGAGCCGACGGGACGTGGAGGTATTCGAGCATGGCGAAGAGGTCCTCATGGGATTGATAGGGTCCGTTGCGCGGGGCGGAAGCGCCGAATCCTCTCACGTCGAATCGGATGACGCGGTATTTCCGGCTGAATGCCGCGAACTGCTCGTCCCACATCCTCCGATCGAGCTGCCCTCCCTCGAGCAGCACGACGGGCTCTCCCTCCCCGGCGACCTCGTAGAAGAGGCGGGCGCCGTTCACCGGAGCGCTTCCGCTCTTCACCCCGCCAGCGCAAGCCGGCCTCGGAGCGATCACCCCGGCCGCAAGCATGCACGCGGCTGCGACCGCCCCGATCCTTCCACTCACCCGGCTCATTTCTTTGCTCCCTTCTTCGTTGTGGCTCCTGGCCCCCTTTCGCACGGCGACCATCCTACCTCGCCGGCGCGGTGAATGGACGGTAATCCCGCCGTCCCAAACGGCGCGGCTCAGGCAGGACGATCCTCGATCCGCGATGCCTCTCGCCTCGCATCCCCGCATCCGACGGAACGCGACAGGACACTGTGACGGCGTCCGTAGCCGAAATAGAGGCCGAGCCCCAGCAACAGCCAGACGAAGAGCCGCACCCAGTTCTCCGCCGGCAGGGAGAACATGAGCAGCAGGCAGGTGACGATGCCCAGCAACGGTACGAGCGGGACCAGCGGCGCTTTGAAGGGTCGCTCCGCGTCGGGGTGCGTGTGCCGCATGATCCAGACCGCCGCACAGACGATCACGAAGGCCAGCAGCGTGCCGATGTTGATCAGTCCCGACAGCACCCGGAGGGGAAGGATGGCGGAGAGCGCCACCACGAAGCCGCCGGTCATCAGCGTGGACTTCCAAGGGGTGCGAAATCTCGGATGAATTGCGCCGAAAAACCCGGCCGGAAGCAGTCCGTCCCGTGCCATCGCGAGCAGGATCCGCGCCTGACTCAGCATCGTCACGAGCACCACCGAGGTGATTCCCGCGATGGCCCCAAGCGAAATGACGAACTGGGCCCAGGTCAGCCCAACCTGCCTGAAGGCTTGGGAGATGGGGGCGTCGACATCGATGTGGTCGTAGGGGACCATGCCGGTGAGCACCGCCCCCACCGCCATGTACAGCACGGTGCAGATGACCAGAGAGGCCAGGATGGCGAAGGGGACGTCGCGGCGAGGGTTGCGGGCCTCCTCGGCGTGGGTCGAGACGGAGTCGAACCCGATGTACGAAAAGAAGATGATCCCGGCGCCCGCCAGCATGCCGAGCGGCTGGCCTCCAGCGTCCGAAAGCCCGGCCACCGTCAGGCCGAAGAAGTTGATGCCGGTCATTCCGTAAGGCGCGAAGGGTCTCCAGTTCGCCGGAACGACGTAGAAGGCGCCGACGGCGATCACGAACAAGACGATTCCGACCTTCAGCACCACCATCGAAGCGTTGAGACTGGCGCTCTGGCGGATGCCGACGATCAGGATCAGCGTCACCAAGGTGACGAGAATCAGGGCCGTCAGGTCGAGCACGCTTCCCGTTCCCACGAGCCGGCCGAGAGACGGGTCGTAGTCGACGGGGGCGTCGGTGAGCGCCCGGGGCAGATGGAAGCCGAAGATGCCGATCAGATCTTGAAAGTACTTCGAGGCTCCGTGGGCCACCGCGGCGGCGCTGACGGCATATTCCAGGATCAGATCCCAACCGATGATCCAGGCCAGCAGCTCGCCGAGGGTCGCGTAGGCGTAGGTGTAGGCCGATCCGGCCACCGGCACCATGGCGGCGAATTCGGCGTAGCAAAGGGCGGCGAATCCGCAGGTGATTCCGGCCACGGCCAGGGAGAGGATCAGGGCGGGGCCCGCCTTGTCGTGCGCCGCGGTGCCGGTGAGGACGAAGATCCCCGTCCCGATGACGGCGCCGACGCCGAGCGCGGTGAGCTGCAGCGGTCCGAGGATCCGCCGGAGGCGCTGTTCTCCCTCCATTTCCCGCAGGAGAAGGTCGAGCGGCTTCCTTGCGAACAGGCTGTGGGACATTGGGCGGGAGAATAGAACGGCGATAGGGAGCGTTCCAGGGATTTGTCACGAACCGCCATCCCGGAGGAACCGGATGCCGGGATTCAAGGACGAGCCGCTCCCCGATTCAAAGCGGGGAGCGCAGGAGACTTGCCAGCTTCTTCCGGCGGCTGCGACTGAGAGTCAGCCGCTTCCCGTCGCGAAGCACCACGCGATAGTCGCCGTGGAAGGAAGGCTCGAGCATCCTCACCCGATCCAGATTCACGATGGCGGAACGATGGATCCGGACGAAGTGCTTGGGATCGAGCCTCGGCTCGAGCGCTCCAATCGCTTGCCGGAAAAGGTGGGAGTCCTTGCCCGCGTGGACCCGGACGTACTGGGCCTCGGCTTCGAACCAGTCGATCTCCTCGACCCTCAACAGGAAGACCCGGCCCGCGGACCGGATGACGAGACGATTCAGAGGCGTCGCATCCGGACGCAAAGACTCGAGCAGCGCCAGCGTTCTCCGGCGTGCCTCGGCGCGCCGGTCGTCTCGAAGCCGCTG
>DASYRY010000497.1:0-10758 GCA_036004025.1 Candidatus Polarisedimenticolia bacterium
GGTCTCCTTCCAGGCCGACGCCGTCCGCGACGAGCAGGCGAAGGTGCTCCACGCCATCCAGCCCCCGACGCCTGAAAAGGTGCTCCTCACGACCATCCGGGGACAGTACGGCGCGGGGATGCTGGAAGGCGCAAAGGTTCCAGAGTACCGCTCGGAGCCCAAGGTGGACCCCCGGTCCAACACCGAGACGTTCGTGGCCCTCAAGCTCACCCTCGACAACTGGCGCTGGGCGGACGTTCCTTTCTATTTGAGGACGGGCAAAAGGCTGAGCCGGCGGTACACGGAAATCGCCATCCAGTTCCGGCGGGCGCCGTTCATCCTGTTCCGTAATACGCCGGTGGACAGGCTGCGCACGAACCGGCTGGTGATCCGGATCGCACCCGACGAGGGAATTTCCCTCCGCTTCGGCGCCAAGGTCCCGGGCCCCATCATGAACATCGGCGCCGTGGAGATGAATTTCAGCTACGTGGATTACTTCAAGACGGTTCCCAGCACCGGCTACGAGCGGCTCCTCTACGATGCGATGATGGGCGACGCCACGCTCTTTCAAAGAGCAGACATGCTGGAGGCGGCATGGGAGGTCATCCAGCCTATTCTGGACATCTGGAAGGTCCTGCCTCCGCGGCAGTTCCCCAATTACGCCGCCGGTTCGATGGGGCCGGGGGAGGCGGACGAGCTGATGCAGAAGGACGGCCGCGAGTGGAGGCCTCTGGACGGATGATTCTGGCCGGGGACATCGGCGGAACCAGCACCCGGCTGGCCCTCTTCGATGTGAAGGGAGGCCGTCTTGTGCCCCGGATCGAATCCGATTTTCCGAGCGGGCGGTATCCCGGCCTCGAAGCGCTTCTCAGCGAATTCCTGGATCGGCACCGCAGCCGGATCTCGGCGGCCTGCTTCGGGATCGCCGGTCCCGTCAGGGAAGGGAGGGTCGAGACCCCCAACCTGAGTTGGGTGGTGGATGGCGCGCAGCTCGCCCATCAACTTGATCTGGAATCCGTGACCCTGTTGAACGATCTCGAGGCAACGGCCTACGGTGTGATCGCCCTGGACGAGGAAGACCTCGAGGTTCTCCAAGAGGGCCGCGCCGTCAAGGAGGGCAATCGAGCCATCATCGCGGCGGGGACCGGACTGGGCGAGGCGGGATTGTTCTGGGACGGAAAGGACTATCGTCCCAGGGCCTCCGAAGGAGGGCACGTCGATTTCGCCCCGCGCGACGAGCTGGAGAGTGAGCTGCTCGCGCACCTTGCCGGCGAGTTCGATCACGTGAGCTACGAGCGGGTGGTCTCCGGGCCGGGACTTCATCGCCTGTATCGATTTCTGAGGGATACGGGCCGGGGCGAAGAGCCGGGATGGCTGGCCGAGCGCCTGTCGCGGGAGGACCCGTCAGCCGCCATCGCCGTCGCGGGTCTGGAGCGTTCCTCGGACCTCTGCATTCGTGCCCTCGATCTCTTCGCCAGCCTGTATGGGGCCGAGGCCGGGAACCTCGCGCTGAAGTTCCTCGCCACCGGAGGAGTCTACGTGGGAGGAGGAATCGCTCCCAAGATCCTCCCGAAGCTCAAGGAGCCACTCTTTCTGGAGTCTTTCAGGGCCAAGGGTCGATACCGAAACCTCCTCCAGGACGTGCCGGTGCGAGTCGTCCTGAACGATCGCGCTGGCTTGCTGGGGGCGGCTCGGCATGCCATGAGCGCGGGGCTCGTCCCCGGATGAAGCAGCCCGAGGCGGAGCCGTCGAGACGGATGGACGGCCTCGAAACCGTGCCTGGGGCGTGGAGACGCCGGGACCGGATGTGGAGTAAAATCCTGATAAACAACGCAGAATCGATTCACAGACGGGAAGCGCAGGGGGTGGGGTGGTCATGATCGATCCGATCCGCAAGCAGCTCGGCGACCGGTCCGAGTCTCTCCTCGGCTTCAAGAATCCCAAGATTCCCAAGGAGCGGCTTCTCCTTCCCGGTCCCGATTTCATCGAGAGAGTGGTGACGCATTCGGACCGTAACAACCGCGTGCTGGGAAATCTTCAGCGCATTCTCCTGCATGGCCGGCTCAGCGGGACCGGCTATCTCTCCATCCTGCCCGTGGATCAGGGAGTCGAGCACTCGGCGGGAGCGAGCTTTGCCAAGAATCCCGACTATTTCGATTCTGAGAACATCGTGAAGCTGGCGCTGGAGGGAGGCTGCAACGCGGTCGCCTCGACCTTCGGAGTGCTCGGATCGGTGGCGCGCAAGTATGCCCACCGGATTCCGTTCCTGGTGAAGATCAACCACAACGAGCTTCTGACCTTCCCGAACAAGTTCGACCAGATACTCTTCGGAACCGTCCGGCGGGCGGCCGAGATGGGAGCCGCGGCGGTGGGAGCCACCATCTATTTCGGCTCCGAGCAGAGCGACCGCCAGATCGTGGAGATCAGCGAGGCGTTCGCCTGCGCGCACGAGCAAGGGATGGCCACGGTGCTCTGGTGCTATCTTCGCAACAGCGCGTTCAAGAAGGACAAGGACTACCACGTCTCGGCGGATCTGACCGGTCAGGCCAATCACCTGGGAGTCACGATACAGGCGGACATCATCAAGCAGAAGCTCCCGGAGAACAATGAAGGCTACAAAGCGATGGGCCCCGGGTACGGGAAAATCGACGATCGTGTCTACTCCGAGCTGACCTCCGAGCACCCCATCGACCTGTGCCGCTATCAAGTGGCGAACTGCTACATGGGACGCGCCGGGCTCATCAACAGCGGAGGGGCCGCCGGCAAGAGCGACCTGGCCGACGCGGTGGCGACCGCGGTGATCAACAAGCGCGCCGGCGGCATGGGGCTGATCTCGGGACGCAAGGCCTTTCAGCGTCCGATGTCGGAAGGGGTGGCCCTGCTCCATGCGATTCAAGACGTCTATCTCTGCGAGGACATCACCGCCGCCTGAAACCGCCCCCATCGCCGGGAGGTGCCGTGGCGCTTTCACGCTCACGCAAGATCCTGCTCCGTCTCCTGCTCTTCTTTCTCGTCGCTCCTCCCGTTCTCATCGCCCTCTATACGTGGGCGGCCCTGTCGTTTTCCTACTCCAAAGGGGAGCGGGTGGGTTACGTGCAGAAATTCTCCAACAAAGGATGGATCTGCAAGACCTGGGAAGGGGAGCTGGCCATGGTGAACCTCCCGGGCGCCATGCCCGAGATCTTCAAGTTCACGGTCCGGGACGAAGGAGTCGTCGCCAAGATCAACGAGGGCCTGGGGCACCGGGTGACGCTGCACTACGAACAGCACCTCGGCCTTCCCTCGAGCTGCTTTGGCGACACTTCCTATTTCGTGACCAACGTGCGCCAACTCAGCCCTTGAGGATTCGCTTGCCGCAGACCCCGGGCGACCTCTCTTTGGTCTCTAAAGATTAAACCTTTTATAATCAATACGATAAATAGCAAATGCCGTCGCTTTTGCAAGGCTTCCCGCCGTCTGGGAATCTCTCCGAACAAGGCTGAAGAAGGGCCTTTTCCCTTGAGGAAGGGGGTGCCGGGCATTAAATTTTGCGCCGAGCCCGGGAAGGAGAGAGGATGAGCAGATCCGAAGCCACGCGACGCGAAACGGCTCCAGAGCCGAAGAAGCCCTCCGAGGGGGAGGCCCCGGTGGGGGAAGAAACCCTGGCCCTCCCTCCTCACGCCATGCACCGGGTGCCGGCGCGCGAGTACCCCGGGCTCGTCGTGATTCAGGGGCGGGAGATCGGCCGGGAATACCGTCTGCGTCGATCCGAATTGATCCTGGGTCGGGAGGAGAGCGCGCACCTTCGCATCCCGGACGACCGGGTCTCGCGCCGCCACGCCGCGCTGGAGCTTACCTGGGACGCGGCCCACAAGCTTCGCAAGGCATCGATTCGGGATCTGGGAAGCACCAACGGGACGCATCTGAACGGCGAGCCGATTGACAGGGCCGAGCTGCACGAGGGCGACAAGGTGCGCATCGGCGACACGGTGCTCAAGTTCGTGCTTCATGACGAGCTCGACGCCAGGTTCCATCGGGAGATCCGCAACCGGATCGCCTACGACCAGCTCACGGGCCTGCTTACCAAGGAGTCGTTGTACGTGGCGATGGAATCGGAGCTCAAGCGCTGCGAGCGCTTCCGCCTTCCCATGGTGGTCCTGATGATGGATCTGGATCATTTCAAGTCGGTGAACGATCGCTACGGGCACCTGATGGGAAGTCAAGTCCTCTCGGAAGTGGGACAGCTGATCCGGGAAGGGATGCGAGGCACCGACGTCTCGGCGCGGTACGGTGGAGAGGAGTTCCTGGCCTACCTCTCGGAAGTGACCGTGGAGCAGGGAATCCAAGCGGCCGAGAGGATCCGCTCGGGCGTAGAGGGGAAAACGTTCACCCGGGTGGACGAAGCGGGGAATCCGACCTCGGTCCGGATCACGATCTCCCTCGGGATTTCGGAATTCCCGCGTCATGGCTCGAGCCTGGAATCGCTCGTGGCTGCCGCCGACGCGGCCCTCTACCGGGCGAAGGACGAGGGACGGAACCGCATCTGCATCGCCTGAAAGGGCGTGCAGCTTGTGGCGAATCACCTGGGGATGTTAGACTTCGCTCGCTCACTCCAGGATTAGGGTCATGCGGAAAAACACGCTCACCATCACCGACAACCGCACCGGAAAGGTCTACGAGATCCCGATCGAGCACGATTCGATCCGGGCCATGGATCTCAGGCAAATCAAGACCTCGCCGGATGACTTCGGTCTGATGACCTACGATCCGGCTTTCACGAACACGGCCGCCTGCAAGAGCTCCATCACCTACATCGACGGGGACAAAGGGATCCTGAACTACCGCGGCTATCCGATCGAGCAGCTCGCCGAGCGAAGCAACTATCTCGAAGTGGCGTACCTGATCCTGAACGGGGAGCTGCCCACGCGCTCGGAGCATGCCGCCTGGACCCACCAGATCACCACCCATACGCTGCTCCACGAGAACATCAAGAAATTCATGGAAGGCTTCTGGCACGACGCCCATCCGATGGGAATGCTGGTTTCCACCGTGGGCGCGCTCTCCACCTTCTATCCGGACGCCAAGGACATCACGAACGCGGAGTCCCGGCGATGGCAATCGGTGCGTTTGATCGCCAAGATGCCCACCCTCGCGGCCTTTGCCTTCCGCTATAGCATCGGGCGCCCCTACGCCTATCCCGACAACGATCTCTCCTACGCCGGCAACTTCCTCAACATGATGTTCAAGCTCACGGAGCTGAAATACCGCCCCAAGCCCGTGCTCGAGCGGGCGCTCGACGTGCTGTTCATCCTGCACGCCGATCACGAGCAGAACTGCTCCACCAACGCCATGCGCGGTGTGGGATCGTCACAGGTGGATCCTTACTCCGCGGTGGCGGCGGCCACGGCGGCTCTCTACGGACCGCTGCACGGCGGCGCCAACGAGATGGTGATCCGCATGCTCAGGGAGATCGGCTCGCTGAATCGGGTCCCGGAATTCATCAAGCGCGTGAAAGCCGGAGAGCGCAAGCTCATGGGCTTCGGACACCGCGTCTACAAGAATTACGATCCGCGGGCGCGCATCATCAAGGAAATGGCGGACCAGGTCTTCGCCGAGATGGGGAGAAACCCCCTCCTGGACATCGCACTAGAGCTCGAGCGGATCGCGCTGGAGGACGATTACTTCGTGAGCCGGCGGCTATATCCGAACGTCGATTTCTATTCCGGACTCATCTACCAGAGCATGGGATTCCCGCTGGATCTCTTTCCCTCCCTCTTCGCCATCCCCAGAACCGCGGGATGGATGGCGCAGTGGGAGGAGATGATCCGGGATCCGGAGACGAAGATCGCCCGCCCGCGGCAGATCTATCTCGGCTCGGGACCCCGCGACTACGTGCCCATGGACGAGCGCGAAGTCACTCCCCGGAAGACGGCTGGGGTCCACTCCGACTAGTACTCGTGTCGAGCGGGCGCATCGCACCCTCACTCTCCCACTGAGCTCTCGGTAAAAAAAACGGCCGGAAGAAATGCTTCCGGCCGCTCTTGATCCTAAGGACTCGGAATCTACTTCTTCAGCGAGGCGTGATCTTCCTTCATGTGCTTGTCGACCGACTCGGCGAGGACCGCTTCCGGAATCTTGGCCAGCGTGGCATTCAGGGTCACGTTCTCCTCCCCGCGGGCCACCACGTAGGTCACCTGATCCCCGATCTTCGCCTTCTTGAACATCCCGTGGACCTTCTCCGCGTTCTTCTCGCCGATCTCGACGCCGTTGATGCTCACGATCCGGTCGCCCGTCTGGAATCCGGCCTGCTCGGCCGGGCTGCCCGGGACCACCTTGGTAATCGCCATGGCATTCTCGTCGTTGACGTCCATCTCGACGCCCAGCCAGCCGCGGGTGGCCATCGTCTTCTGCATCTCCTGCGCGCATTCCTCGGCCGTCATGTTGCACTCGTGCTTGGCGCCTTTCGCGTGAGCCGCCGACTTCTCGGCGCACTCCTTGCCGCCGGCGAACACGGCCGTGCCCGCGCCCATCGCCGCGCACAGCAGCATCACCGTTCCGAATCCCAACGCCTTTTTCACGTCTCACCTCCGGGGGGGCCGGCCGCATGCCGGGTTCGTTTAAGGGCTCTGATGGTCAGGATGATAGAGGGGAAGGGGGGAGGCGGCAAGAGGACGGGGCGGGAATTTACAAGATTTGACAACCCTTTCGCCGACACTCCGCGTGCCAGAAGACCGATGAGGATGAATCCCAGAAAAATGCAGCTCGAAGCGAAGTGCGGGTCATCCGAGGCTCGCGTGCGCGACGCAGCGGGAGAATGCCGGCAAGCATGACGAGAATGCCTCTCAGCTCTCCTCCTTCAAGAGAAGAGATCTCCTTGTAGATACTTCAGGCCCGAGTCGGGGAGGACGGTCACCACTCGGCGACCGCGCCCGAGCCGCCGGGCAAGCTCGACCGCCGCGTGGACGTGGGCTCCTCCTGTGATGCCGGCCAGAATCCCTTCGCGGGAGGCGAGCGTGCGGGCGGTCTCGTAAGCATCGGCATCGCTCACGGCGACGATTTCGTCGGCCAGGTCGAGCCGGCATCCCCCGGGCACGAACCCGGGGCCGATCCCCTCCAGGCGGTGGCCGCCCAGCGGTCCTTTCCCCGAGAGAGCGGGTGAGGCCGCAGGCTCGAGGGCGACGCAACGGACGCCTGGAATCCGTTTCTTGAGGACCTCTGCGTTCCCGGAGAAGCAGCCGCCCGTGCCGACTCCCATCAGGAAGACGTCGAGCTTCCCTGCGAGCTGCTCCAGGATCTCTTCGGCCATCGGATGGTAGCCGGCCCGGTTGTCCGGGTTGTTGAACTGGTCGGTCCAGAACGTGCTCGGCTGTTTCGCCAGCTCGCGCACGCGTGCGATCAATGCCTGGATCAGCTCCGGCGTGACTTTTCGATTCTGGCTGGGCATCACCTCCACCACGGCGCCGAAAGCCCGCATCGTCTGGAGCTTCTCCTCGGCGAAAGCGTCCGAGGAGGCGAAATGGGCGCGGTATCCCTTGGCAGCGCACACCATCGCCAAGGAGCTCCCGGTGCTGCCTCCGGTGTAATCCACCACGGTGCCACCCGGTTTCAGCGCCCCGCGCCGCTCGGCCCCCTCCACCATCGATAGAGCCATCCGATCCTTCATGCTCCCCGTCGGGTTCGCGCCTTCCAGCTTGACGAAGATCTCCGCGCTGCCGGGCTCGGACATCTTCTCCAGCCGCAGCAGCGGGGTGTGGCCGATCGATCCGAGCAGGGTTTTCATGGAGCGGCCGGCGGAGGGCAAGGCAGCAGGGGACACCGGTGCATGCGCTTCGGCGCGCAGTAGGGCTGCCCCGAGCAATCGAAGCAGCACAGCTTGTTCGCGGGGCAGCTGCCGCAGACCGCTTCGATTGCGGCAGTGGGTGGCGCGCCCGAAGGGGCCTGGGACGCGAGCAGGGCGGCCGCCGCGGTCAGCGCAACGCCGAGGGCGATCGCTTTCCACAGATTCATCATGGAACACCTCCGGAGACCGATGGGTCGACAGGAACTCCGCTCAGAATCGTGAATGGGTATCGTCAGACTATACGCCTCGGCAGAATCGGCGAGCAACCCAAAGGGGATGACTCCTGCAGCTTCCGCGGGGAGCGCGGGATGGCGAGGCGCGAAGGCCTATCGATCCGTCGGGTTCAAGGCCTTGAAGGCGGTGGCGGCGACGGCGCCGGCCAGGAAATCCGCGATCAGATAGATCCAGAGGCTCGGCCATGCGACGAGGCCCATGGCGCAGACCCCTACGCCGACTGCGGGATTGAAAGCGCCGCCCGAGATGCCTCCCACGGCGAAGGCGCCGCTCATCACCGTCATTCCGATAGCCAATCCGTAGAAAGGATTCCCCAGCGTGCCCTTGGCTGTCGCGACGTTGAGCACCACATAGACCAGCGCGAAGGTGAACAGGAACTCGGCCACGAGGGCGGGACCCGCCACCGGCATCATCGGGGTCACACCGGCGCCGCCGGTCATGAACTTCACCGCTCCCGCGGCCAGCAGAGCCCCGAGCACCTGGCTCGCGATGTAAGGTGCCACGTCGCGCGCCGGGCAGCGCCCCCTCATGAACACGCCCAGCGTCACCGCCGGGTTGTAGTGCCCGCCCGAGATGTGACCACCGGCGAAGACCATGACCATGAGTATCGAGCCGATCGCCAGCGGCGGGACGACCTGGGGACCGCCGGCGATCACCGTGCATCCGATGGTCAAGACGAGGAAGAAGGTTCCGATGAGCTCCGTCACGTACTTTTTCATGGAATGGATCCCTCCCTGATGGCGTGGCCACGGATGCGAGCGAGCGAGGCGCGGATTATAGATCGGACGCGGAAGCCTGTCTCCACCCGGGGGGAGGGTAGGCGGTTTCGCCGAGTGAGACTTTCGCCTAAGATGGCGGCAGCGAGGCGCGACGCGCGCGGAATGATTCGGACCGGAGGGTAGAGCCATGCCCATCGACTACTCGATCGATCATGGCCGAAGGCTCGTCCTGGCCAGGGGGATCGGAATCCTGACGGACGAGGATGTCTTCAGGTATCAGGGGGAAGTCTGGTCGCGTGCGGACGTGTCCGGCTACGACGAGCTGATGGACATGAGCAAGGTCAAGCAGGTCGCCTTGCCCTCGGTGAAACGCGTCCGCAAGCTCGCTCAGCTCTCGGCGGGCATGGACGCCGGTCCCGCCGGCTCGAAGTTCGCCATCGTCGCCCCTTCGGATTTGGCTTTCGGGCTGGGGCGCATGTACGAGATGTACCGGGAGATGGAAGCCCGAAGCAACAAGGAAGCCGGAGTCTTCCGCTCGCTCGGCGAAGCTCTGGCCTTCCTCGGCGTGGAGGGGGCAGTCCCCCTTCCTCCGGTTTGAGACCGTCACGGCTTTCTAGTCCGGCAGTCGGAATCCATTCCCTGTCACTTTGACCCCGCTTCGGGTGTGCCGATCGAGAGCAGCCAGAGCGACGAGCTGCCGTTGCTGCGGCAATAGGCGAAAGAGCGGCCGTCGGGAGACAGGGTCGGCTCCTCGATGAAGAGTCCCGATTCTGGGAATCGTGTGACGGGCTGCAGCGGACCGCCGGAAGACGGCAGTCGATAGAGATTGCGATGGCTGGGTTGGACGTAAATCCATCGACCATCCGGAGAGTAGAAGGCGTGGCGCATTCTCTCGTCTCCGGTGGTGAGGCGCTCTTCCTTGCCTCCGGCGGCCGGCATCCTCCACAATTGAACCGATCCCTCCACGTTGGAGCTGAAGGCAATCCACTTGCCATCGGGAGACCACGCACCGACGTACTTGTCCCCGGCGGAGGAGGTGAGCTGCCGGGTCTTCCGCCTCGCCACATCCACGGTGAAGAGCTGGCCGATTCCGTTTACCTGCGAAGCATAGAGCACCGATTTTCCATCGGGTGAAAAGGGACCCCCTTGAGTTCCGGCTCTGGAGTCCACCAGAACCTCCGCGTGGCTGCCGTCGGAGGCGACCAGCCAGATCGACTGAATCTCCCCTTGTCCGAAGCGCGTGATATCGAGCAGCCGGCCGTCGGGGGACCAGGCAGGAAAGTTGACGGCAAGATACTCGCCCGGTAGCTGGAGCCGGGATTGTTGGCGGGTTTCCAGATCCAGAATCCAGATATCCCTCGGCCCCAGGCGGTCGCTCACGAACGCAATCCGCTTTCCATCAGGCGAGAAGACGGGATTCGCGTCGATGACCTGCCCGCGGCTCATGACCTGCTCGGGTCCCGCGGGAGCCCCGCCGTCGGAGGCGAGTGGCAGGAGGGTCAGATTGAGCGCCTCCTCGAGCTCCCCAACGGCCAGGTGCATGCCGTCGTGCGATAACGCGGGATCTCGGAGGAGGCCCGCCAGCACGCCCAGCATCCGCGGGCTCTTCCGGACGCTGCCACCCGCCTCGTCGACCTCCCAGGAGAAAAGGCGCGTTCCACCGAGAGGATCGCGCAAGAGAGAAAAAA
Source organism: Candidatus Polarisedimenticolia bacterium (assembly GCA_036004025.1). Taxonomy (GTDB): domain Bacteria; phylum Acidobacteriota; class Polarisedimenticolia; order Gp22-AA2; family AA152; genus AA152. The sequence continues at coordinate 10,440 of DASYRY010000497.1, forward strand.
GATGCCGTCCGGAGGAGTCCCACACGTAGCTGGAGGCCTCGATCAATCTGCGAGGCGTCCCTCCGCCGGCCGGCAGAATCAGCACCTCTCCGGAGCCGGAGGCCGACTCAAAGCTCATCCAGGCTCCGGAAGGGGAGTATTGAATCCGGACGATCTCCCAGTTGGAAGCGGAGCTGGGGAGGATCGGCTTCGGGACGCCCTCTGTCGTGGAGACTTCCAGGATGGCGCGATGTCCTTCGGGACCGGTCACGAAGGCGATCTTGGACCCATTGGGATGCCAGGCCGGGAAATTGGCGTCGGAGGCGAGCCGCCTCGCCTG
>DASYRY010000498.1:0-2955 GCA_036004025.1 Candidatus Polarisedimenticolia bacterium
TGCCCGGTGGCGCATCACGGTTTGCGATGCTCGAGCGAGACGCCGCGGCGGCCATGCGCGCCGCGCGGCAGGGGGAGGTCCTGGTGGGCGAGCCGCTGGCGCGCAAAGCGGGCTTGAAAGTGGGAGATCTCCTGCCCTTGACCGTCCGGGGAGGAGCGCGGAAGCTGCGGATCGCCGGGATCTACTACGACTACGGCAGCGAGCAGGGCTCCGCAGCCCTGGACCTCTCGACCTTCGCTCGGCTCTTCGGAGAGGGCCCCTGCAATAACGCCGCCTTGTACCTCGAATCCGGAGTCGATCCTGAGTGGCTCGCCGATTCGCTCCGAGCGGCCCTTCCCGGGAAGGGACTTCGGATCAGGAGCAATCGGCAGCTCCGAGAAAGAATCCTTTCCATCTTCGAGCAGACCTTCGCGGTCACCAGACTCCTGCAAGGGATGAGCCTGCTGGTCGCGGTATGCGGGATCACGCTGACGCTTCTCGTGGTCGCCCGCGAGCAGGTATGGGAGATCGCGCTCTATCGCGCGCTGGGGGCGCATCGAGGTCAGATTGTCACGGTTTTTCTCGGAAAGGGGCTGGGTCTCGCCGGAGCTGGAATCCTCCTGGGATTGCCCGGTGGCGCGGCCTTGGCCCTGATTCTCGTGTTCGTGATCAACCGGGCCTATTTCGGGTGGACGCTCGCTCTGCATCTGCCGCTGGCCGCGCTGTCATGGCAGCTGGCGTTGCTGCTGGGGGCCTCGGCGGCGGCAAGCCTCTACCCCGCTTGGCTCGCCAGTCTCACGCCCGCCGCCGAGCTGAGTCGCGATGAGGGGTAGTGCCGCCCTTCTGGCGCTCGCGATGCTCCCCCTCGCGGGCCTCGCGGCCGCCTGGCGACAGGCCGGGCCCGGATACTCATGGTCGTTTCCCCGTGATCACTGGTCTCATCCCGAGTACCGCATCGAATGGTGGTATCTCACCGGCACCCTCGCGGATTCACGCTCTCCCGCGAGACGCTTCGGCTATCAGCTCACCTTCTTTCGGATCGGCTTGCTGCCCGAGGAGAGAGGTCTCGATTCTCTCTGGTCGAGCGGCCACCTCCTCATGGGACATGCGGCGCTAGGGGATTTTTCAGCCGGACGGCATCGTTTCAGCGATCTCCTGTATCGCGAGACGCCACTTCTGGCAGGGTTCGGGCGGTTTCCCGATCCTCGGCTGGTCTGGAGTCGCGCTCCGGCGGGCACCGACGCGATCTGGGACCTGCGCTGGAATGGGGAGGGCTTCGACTTCCGCGCCCGGGACGACGAGCGGCGCATGGCTTTCGACCTGACCACCCGCCCGATCAAGCCCCTGGTGTTTCAGGGGCCGGAGGGAGCCAGCCGGAAGGGGGCCGGCGATGCCGCCGCCAGCCTCTATTACAGCTTCACGCGATTGAGGACCTCCGGGTCGCTCACGCTCGACGGTCACACGACTCCCGTGCAAGGAGAGAGCTGGATGGATAGGGAATTCAGCACCTCCCGACTGAAGCCCGATCAGGTGGGATGGGATTGGTTCGCCCTGCGCCTGCGCGACGGGAGGGACCTGATGCTCTACCGGCTCCGGCGGAAAGACGGCGAGACCGAATTCCGGAGCGCCACCCTCGTCTCGCCCCGGGGCAAGGCGACGTATCTGTCCGAAGATCAGTGGTCGATACGGGCCACCGCTTCCTGGAAGAGCCAGGCGACCGGCACCGTCTATCCCTCGGGATGGCAGCTCGAGCTTCCCAGCGAGTCGCTGCGCCTTACGATCATCCCGTGGATGCAGGCTCAAGAGAACATCGGGCGACGTTCTGCGGACCTGCGTTACTGGGAAGGAGCCGTCCTCTTGAGGGGGCCGGACGGCAGCCACGCGGGAGAGGGATACGTGGAGCTCACCGGGTATGGAGCGAACAACCGCCCCCCCGTCTGAAGCCGCCTCCGGGATTCTCCGCGCGCATTGCGGGAGCCGGGGCGAAGCGGTAGAGTCGCGGGAAGCAATGTCCGGGAGAGCCCCGACCGTGGCCAAGCGGTTTTTACTTCTTGCATGCCTGTTCTTCGTCCCGAGCCTCGTGGCGCGCGCTGCACCGGAGAAGGCCTCGGCGACGGGCGGCCTATCGAAGCGGGCCTGGATGACGCCCGCCGAGGCGAGCGACTACCGGACGACCCCTCGTTACGATGAAACCATGGCCTACCTGCGTCGCATGTCGGACACGGCGCCGCGGCAGCTGAGGCTCGAGACGTTTGGAGAGACTGGCGAGGGACGGCCGCTCGTGGTAGCCATCGCCTCCAAGGACGGGATTTTCGAGCCCGCCGGGGTGCGGCGCGCGTCCCGGGCGGTGCTCCTGATCCAGAACTCGATCCACGCGGGCGAGATGGATGGGAAGGATTCCTGCCTCGCGCTGCTGCGCGACATGGTCATCACCAAGGAGAAAGCGGCGCTCCTGGAGCGCGCCGTCGTGGTGGTGATCCCGATCTACAACGCCGATGGTCACGAGCGGTTCGGTCCTCACAACCGGATCAACCAGAACGGGCCGGAGTCGATGGGTTGGCGGACCCAGGCCATGAACCTCAACCTGAACCGCGACTATATGAAGGCGGACGCGCCCGAGACCCGCGCCTTCCTCAAGCTCTGGAACCGCTGGCTTCCGGACTTCTTCGTCGACAATCACGTCACGGACGGGGCGGACTACGTCTACGACGTCACCTACAATCTGGACACCTCCCCGGAGGTCTACCCGCCTCTCGCGGCATGGCTAAGCGAGGCGCTTGCCCCGCACTTGGAGGAATCGGTGACGCGGGCGGGACACGCCATCTCGCCGATCATCTTCCTCAACGACGACTCCGATCCCGCCAAAGGCCTCGCCGTATTCCCAGACACTCCGCGGTTCTCCACCGGCTACACGATCCTGCAGAACCGTCCCGGGATGCTGGTCGAGCTGCACATGCTCAAGGACTACAAGACGCG
>DASYRY010000499.1:0-4565 GCA_036004025.1 Candidatus Polarisedimenticolia bacterium
GAGCGGCGATAGGCAGGAACGTGCGGAGCATGCGTCACCTCGATGGAAAGGAAGGGGTTCGGGGCGAACGGTAGTCCAACGTCCCCAGCGTGTCAATCGCGAGGCAGGTGATGCACGTCGCTCCGGTCGCGGCGAGAAATCGCATGGGGCGCGCTCTCGCGGGGTAGCCGTCTGGATTCCTGGTTGAGGCTGCGATCCCGGCGAGACTATACTTCTTGCATGATTCTCTCGCTGCGGCATCGCTCCCAATCGATGCTGAAAATCCAAGGCTCGCGCTTCGTCGGATTCGCGATCCCCGTGGACTCCGAGGAGGAGGCCAAAAGAGAAGTCGCCCAGATCGTGCGGGAGCACCCCGATGCCACGCACTGCTGCTTCGCGTACCAGATCGGGCACGGCGATGCGGCGGTCGCGCGTTCCGATGACGCTGGGGAGCCGGCCGGATCGGCGGGCGCGCCCATTCTCCAGGTGATCCGGGGCCGAGGTCTCGAGAACCTGATCGTCGTCGTGATCCGCTATTTCGGCGGGACGAAGCTGGGAATCGGCGGCTTGGCGCGGGCCTACCGTGACGCCGCGAAGGCGGCTCTCGACGCGGGAGTCGTGACCCAGCGCGAAGCGCTCCGGCGCCTGAGGGTCTCGGTCCCCTTGGCCCTCGTCGGCGAGGCTCGCTCTCAGCTGGCCCGGCTCGGAGGCGAGGTTCTCGGCGAAATCTATGACTCCAGAGCGGAGCTTTCCCTGGCCATCGGCGAGAGCCGTGTGGAGGAGCTGCGCCGGTCGCTGGACGAGCTGACGCGGGGAGCGGCACGCTGGGAGGAGAACCCCTAGATGCCCTTCCTGAAGCTGCCGACGGTTCTCCCGGTCTTCCCGCTCACCGGCTGCATCCTGCTGCCAGGCAATTGGCTCCCGCTGCACGTGTTCGAGCCAAGGTATCGCGCCCTGGTGAGCGACGTGCTCGCCGGCGATCGAATCATGGGGATGATCCAGCCGCTGGTTCCCGCCACCGACAACGCAGGACCGGCGGAGGGTGGGGAAGAGAATCCGGACCTCCACGCCGTGGGCTGCGCCGGCGTCATCGTCCACGCGCTTCCGGAGCCTGACGGCCGGTACCACATCTTGTTGAAAGGAGAGAGTCGGTTTCGAGTCCAGCGGGAAGCGCAGAAGCTCAGGGGCTACCGCCGCCTGGAAGTCAGCTATCAGGCGTTCCAGGGGGATCCCTGCGAGATGGGACAGGTGCTGGATCCGTCTCGAATCCTGCGCGCCTTGCAGGTATTGAAGGACTCTCACAGTCTCTCCATCGATCCCGACGATTTCAGGAACCTTGGAGGAGTGGCCATCCTGAACGGCCTGTCGGCCGCTCTGCCGTTCACTCCTGGCGAAAAGCAAGCGCTGCTCGAGGCGGCGGGAATCCAGCACCGAGAGCGACTCCTGCTGGGCTTGATGGCCCTCGGGTTCGGGCATGGGACCGGCTCTCGCTTCGTGCCCCCCTCGACCATCCATTGAACGCAATCTCAGGGAGGCTTCATGCCATGAAGATCACGGCCCTGGCGACGAAGCGCGCAGGCTCGATGGCACTTATCATGATGCTCCTCGTCTCCGGTGCAGCCGGCGCGAACAAGAAGGGTCAGCCTGCCGCGCCCGCGAGCCCGAAGTTGCATTACCTGATTCGGCTCAAACCGGCCCGCCCCGAGGGGGCCGCCTCGGACGAGGAGAAGGCGCGCATCCTTCTTCACTTCGATTACCTGAAGACCCTTCAGGCGAAGGGCAAGCTGGTTCTTGCCGGGATGAGCACCGACGATTTCACCGGCATCGTCGTCGTGGAGGCGACCGGTCAGATGGAAGCGGAGCGGATCATGCTCGCGGATCCTGCGGTGAGCGGGAACGTCTATCTCGCCGAGCTGCACCCTTTTCAGCTGGCGCTGCGAGGCTCCCCCCGCTGAACGGGTCTCTCGGCCGGCGTGCTATACTGCGCGCCCCTGAGCGGGAAGACGAATCTCATGCTGAAAAAACTAGGCCTCGGCTCCCCGAAGAAGGAAACCGCGAGTCAGGACGAGAGAGCCTATCGGGAGGCGACTCTGATCGGCCCCGATCTGCTCTTGAGCGGCGAGCTGGTTTCAGAGGAGAACATCCGGGTGCGCGGCAGAGTGGAGGGCAACATCTCCACCTCCGGCTCCTTGTTCGTGGAAGCCTCCGGCCAGGTCAAAGGGGACATCACCGCCGAAAACGTCGTGGTGGAGGGGAGCGTGGAGGGGACGGTCATCGCGGCGCAGAAATTCGAGCTGCGTCCGGCGGGGCGCATCCAGGGCGACATCCGCGCCTCGATCGTTTCCATCGCCGAGGACTCGTTCCTTCGCGGGCGGGTCCTGGCCACCGAGCGAGTCTCCACGCAAATCACCGCAGTGAAGCGTCGCCTAGAGCGCCGGTGAGGCGCGGTTGAACCGACGCGTCCTTTTGGTCCTCGCCGTCATGCTGCTTCTGGTGGGGGGCCTCGTGACGCTCACCTTGACCCATCAGCGGCCGAAGGTCCCCGCCGACGCCGATCACCTGAAATCGGACGACCCTGAGACCTGCCTCAGCTGTCACGCCAGAGGAAAGCCGAACGCGCGGTCCAAGAACCATCCGTTGAACGACCATTGTTGGGAGTGTCACGAGCGGGCGCCCTGAGTCGTACCGCACGGGGACAGCGCGGGAACGGCATCGAGCCGAGGCGGATGGGAGCGGGATTCACCCTTCGATCGAGGGCTCAGGAAGCGCGCGACCAGGGAGAACGCCGAGCCCGCGGCGCGCAGGGAGAGTCGCCGGCGAAGCGACCGGTAGCTTTGCCGCCCGGCCACCAGATCGGAGACGATTCCCTGGATCGCCGGGCTGCTGTCCGCCAGAAGCGTGAAGGCCTCGACGAATCGCCTCGAGAAGAACAGCGCCTTGTGCTCCCTGGCCCATTCGAGCTCGCCGCCGAAGACGGCTTCCCATCGACTCGGATATTGTTCCGGATGTCCGGCCGCCAGAGCTTCCGACAGGAACTCGGCGGAGGCGAGCGCATAGTGGATCCCCTCACGCGTCAGCGGGTCCACCAGCCCCGCGGCATCTCCGACCAGCCCCCAGCCGTCTCCCAGGCACGCCTCGCGCACCGACACCGAGGCGGGGAGGGAGGGGATCTGCGCTCCATACCGGCGCAGTCGTCTCAGGATGGTCGGACCGTACAAATCCACGAGGAACCCGTGAAGCTCTGAGAAAAGCGCCTCGGATCGCCCCGGTCCCGTCGGCCCGCAGATCCCCACGGCCAGATGATCCCACCTGGGGAAGATCCAAAGGTAGCCGTCGAGCGAGTCGAAGAACTTCACGACGATCTCGTCGGAGGTGAGCCCCTCCACGAAGTAGCCGATGCCGATCGACTGCGCCAGGGGAGGCAAATGCCTTCCCACCCTGCTGCGGACCACGCCGCTGGCTCCATCCGCCCCGACCAGGAACTCGGCCTCCTCCTGTCCGCCAGCGTCATCGGTCAGCTTCCAGCGCGTCCCATCCCGGCGAAGCGACGTCACCCTCGAGGCGCGGAGCCTGGCTCCTGCTCCTTCCGCGCGCATCAGAAGATGGCCGTTCAGCTCGGTCCGGCTGAAGATGCGCAACGGCTCCGTGAGGGGAACTCGGGCTTCCCTGCCGCGCGGTGAGTAGATTCGCGCCGAGATGGCTTGTCGCTGAGGAAGGGAGGTGGCCAGGAAAGGACAGAAATCGATGCTTCTCTCAGGGACCCCTCCCCCGCAGGGCTTCTCCCATCCCCGGCGGCACTCGTACAGGACGACTTCGGCCCCGAGACGCGCCAGCAGCTCCGCGGATCGCGAGCCTGCGGGTCCTCCCCCTACCACGGCGATTTTCATCGTTCTGGTCCCGGCAGTCTCATTCCTTGCCCCTCCCGCAGCTCCCGTCGGAACCACAGTACTCCAGCAAAATCACTCGAGGCAATCGAATCTCGGACGGGCTGCGGGTTGAAGGATTCCGCCTGGCTCACTATAGTTCCGCCCTCGTCGAGCGGGAGGCGCGTGGCCTACTTCCTGGGCAAATTCCTCGAGCTGAACGGCATGGTGATCCTGGGTCTTGGACTCTTCTGGGGTCTGGCTCGCGACGACGTGCGCAAGGAGATCGCGTTGCTCGGCGGAGGGGTGGCGATATTCTTGATCGGCTACCTGATCGAGCGCAAAGCGTCCCAGCGCGAATAGACCGCCAGGCCGCGCTTCAGGGATGGGGAGCGGGTCGGGCGCTGCGGCAGCTCTCCGAGACCTTTCGGATCGAGGTATCCAGCGAGGCGGCCCGGGCGGGATCGGTTTCCTTGTCCCTGGCTTTCTGGAGCATCGAGAGTGCGTCACAGTATCGCGACAGCCCCGCATACACGCTGGCGAGCCTGAGCAATGCGGTCGTTTCATCCTGCGTGAGAATCACCAGGGTTTCCAGAGTCTGGGCCGCTCCCTCGAAATCTCCTTCCTTCATGAGCGAGTCTCCCAGCTTGGAAATCGCTTCCACGGAAAAGGGATCCATGTTCGCGGCCTTGGTGTACGCCATCACTCCTCTGACGATCTGAT
>DASYRY010000500.1:0-8362 GCA_036004025.1 Candidatus Polarisedimenticolia bacterium
GGCTTTCGCGCCGTCTCCTTCGAAGATCTGGAGCACGCCTATCACGAGCAGGCCCGCGGGCTTCTCGCCGGAGGCGTGGACCTCCTGGTGCCCGAGACCACCTTCGACACGCTGAATCTGAAGGCAGCCTTGTTCGCGATCGCCCGCTGCTTCGACCAAACCGCCGCTCGCGTGCCCGTGCTGGCCTCTCTCACCATCACCGACGCCAGCGGGCGGACCCTCTCGGGGCAGACCCTGGAGGCGGCCTGGATCTCCATCAAGCACGCGCAGCTGTTCGGCGTGGGGCTCAACTGCGCGCTTGGCGCGGCGGAGATGCGCCCGCACCTGGAGGAGCTATCGCGCATCACTCCCCTCTGGATCCACTGTTATCCGAATGCGGGACTACCCAACGAGCTCGGGGCCTACGATCAGACTCCCGCGCAGATGGCTTCAATTCTCCGGAGCTACGCCGAGGAAGGGTGGCTCAACATCGTGGGGGGCTGCTGCGGGACGACGCCCGATCACATCCGGGCCGTCGCCGAGGCGATGGAGGGGATGGCGCCCCACCGCCGGTCCGAGCCGGAGCGCTTCACGCGCCTGAGCGGGCTGGAGCCTCTGACCATCCGTCCGGACTCCAACTTCATCCTGATCGGGGAGCGCACGAACCTGACGGGCTCGCGCCGCTTCGCGAGACTCATCCGCGAGAACCGGATGGAGGAGGCGATCGAGGTGGCTCGCCAGCAAGTGGAGGGCGGGGCCAACCTGCTGGACGTGAACATGGACGAGGGGCTCATCGACTCCGAGAAGGCGATGAGCGAGTTCCTCCATCTCATCGGCTCCGAGCCGGAGATCGCGCGTCTTCCCATCATGGTCGACAGCTCCAAGTTCTCGGTCATCGAGTCGGGACTCAAGTGCCTGCAGGGGAAGGGCGTGGTCAATTCGATCAGCCTCAAGGAGGGGGAGGAGGCGTTCAAGAGGCAGGCGCGCCTCATCCAGCGATACGGCGCCGCCGTGGTGGTGATGGCGTTCGACGAGGCAGGACAGGCCGTGGAGACGGACCGAAGGGTGGAGATCCTCTGTCGCGCCTACCGGATCTTGACGGAGGAAGTCGGGTTCGATCCCTCCGACGTGATCCTTGACCCGAACATCCTGGCGGTGGCCACCGGGATGGAAGAGCACAACGACTACGCCCTGACGTTCCTCGAGGCGACGCGCGAGCTGAAGCGCCGGCTGCCGCTGGCCAAGATCAGCGGGGGTGTGAGCAATCTCTCCTTCTCCTTCCGCGGCAACGAGCGGGTGCGTGACGCCATGCACGCCGCCTTCCTCTACCACGCCATCCACGCGGGGATGGACATGGGCATCGTGAACGCCGGGCAGCTCGTGGTCTACGACGAGATCCCGCCCGACCTGAAGGAGAGGGTCGAGGACGTCCTGTTCAACCGGCGGCCGGACGCCACCGAGCGGCTGGTGGAGTTCGCCCGCACGCTGGAGGGCGGGACGAGGAGCCGGGAGAGGGACGACGCGTGGCGCAACGAGCCGCTGGCGAAGAGGCTCGAGCACGCTCTGGTGCAGGGACTCACGGAGCATATCGAGGCCGACGTGGCTGAGGCTCTGAGCGCCTATCCGAGCCCCCTGTCGATCATCGAAGGACCGCTCATGGCGGGCATGAACGTGGTGGGGGATCTCTTCGGCTCGGGGAAAATGTTCCTTCCTCAGGTGGTGAAGAGCGCCCGCGTGATGAAGAAGGCCGTGGCGATCCTGGAGCCGCTCATGGAGGCCGAGAAAGCCGCCTCCAAGCGGCAAGGCGCGCGCGCCCGGATCGTGATGGCCACGGTGAAAGGGGACGTCCACGACATCGGCAAGAACATCGTGGGGGTCGTTCTTGGCTGCAACAACTACGAGATCATCGATCTGGGCGTGATGGTCCCAGCGGAAGTCATCCTGCGCACCGCGGAGGAGAAGAAGGCGGACATGATCGGTCTGAGCGGACTCATCACGCCCTCGCTGGACGAGATGGTCCACGTCGCTTCCGAGATGCAGCACCGGGGGATGCACCTTCCCCTGCTCATCGGAGGCGCCACCACCAGCCGGAAGCACACCTCGATCAAGATCGCGCCCGCCTATGGCGGGCTCACCATGCACGTTCTCGACGCCTCGAGGGCGGTGGATGCCGTCGGCAAGCTCATCGGAAGCGGCGGACGGGAAGCCGTCTTGACTCGGGTGCGCGAGGAGCAGGAAGCAGATCGGAAGCGCTATGAAGCGTCACAACAATCCCGCGAGCTGGTTCCCTACGAGGAAGCGAGACGCCGCCGCCTGGCTCTCGACTGGAAGGGCCAGCCGGCCGATCGGCCCACTTTCCTGGGCAACAGGATTCTGGACCAGGTGTCCGTCGCGGAGCTGGTCCCCTACATCGACTGGACGCCGTTTTTCCACGTCTGGGAGCTGCGAGGCACCTACCCGGCCATCCTCAATCACGCCGAGCAGGGGCAAGCCGCCCGCGACCTGTTCCACGCGGGGCAGGCGCTCCTGGATCGGATCGTGCGCCAGCGTCTGCTCTCTCCCCGAGGCGTCTACGGCTTCTATCCCGCCAACAGCGACGGGGACGACATCGTCCTTTACACGGACGAAGAAAGGAAGCAGGAGATCTGCCGTTTCCACACGCTGCGGCAGCAGACGCCGGCTCCCGACGGCCGGCCGCGACTCGCTCTCGCCGACTTCATCGCCCCGCGCGACACGGGACGGGCCGATTACCTCGGCGCCTTCGCGGTCAGCTCCGGCGCGGGTCTCGATGCCCTGGTCGCGGAATTCGAGCGCGATCACGACGACTACAACGCGATCCTGGCCAAGGCGCTCGCCGACCGGCTTGCCGAGGCCTTCGCGGAGAAGCTCCACGAAGAGGCGCGCCGTGAATGGGGTTACGGAGCCCAGGAGGGGCTCTCGAGCAAAGACCTGCTGGAGGAGCGATATCGGGGCATTCGTCCGGCGCCGGGCTATCCCGCCTGTCCGGACCATTCCGAAAAGAGCATCCTCTGGCGGCTTCTCGATGCCCGCAAGGCCGCCGGAATCCGGCTCACCGAGAGCTACGCCATGGATCCCGCCGCGTCGGTCTGCGGATACTATTTCGCTCACCCGGAGGCGCGCTACTTCTCGGTGGGGAAAATCGGCCGCGACCAGGTGGCCGCGTATGCCGCGCGCAAGCAAATGCCCGTGGAAGAGGTGGAGCGCTGGCTTTCCTCCAGCCTTGCCTACGACTCCCGCCCGGTGGGCACTCCTGCCTCCGTCTCCGGGACCTCCTCGACCTAGTCCTCCCCTCAGTCGAGAAAAGTGAGAAAATGTCGGACGCTCCAGTCGAAACAGCTCGAGTCAACCGTCGTAGGAGTGAGACGGGCAAGGTGCCCGGCCCCATTGAGAGGAGGAACTCCATGCGTTACCTGCTCCTGATCCACGATCAAGAATCGATGTTCGCGAAGATGTCCCCCACCGAGATAGGGAAGCTCATGGCGGACTACGGCAAGTTCGGCGAGGAGGTGAGGGCTTCGGGCGTGCTCAAGGATGCGGCCCGGCTTCGCCCTGTCGCCACCGCCACCACGGTCCGCGTGCGCGACGGGAAGACCCTGAGCACGGACGGCCCCTTCGCCGAAACGAAGGAGCAGCTCGGCGGCTATTATCTCATCGACGTCAAAGACCTCGACGAGGCCATCCGCTGGGCCTCCAAGATCCCCTCGGCGAAGCTGGGCTGCGTCGAAGTGCGCCCGGTCTGGGAGATGAACGAGGCCTAGGCCAAACGAAACCCCTCTCACCCCCCCATAGGAGATCGTCATGAGAAGAATCGTCGCCCTGTTTTGCGTCACACTCCTGTTCGTCGCCGGGGCCGTGATCGCCGGCACGACTCAGGAGGACAAAGCCAAGGCCGCCGCCGCGAAGCCCCAGACTCCGAGCAAGCTCGACCTCCTCAAGAAGCTTGCGGGCGATTGGGTGGAGGTGGGAGAGGACGGCAAGCCGACGAGCAAGGTCGTCTCCACCTACCGGGTCACCGCGGGCGGGAGCGCCGTGGAGGAGATCCTCTTCGGCGGCACGCCTCACGAGATGGTCACGCTGTATCACCTCGACGGCGACGACCTCGTCCTCACGCATTACTGCGTGGCCGGCAACCAGCCCCGCATGAAAGCCGACAAGCAGACCGATCCCAACAAGCTGGTCTTCCAGTGCGCCGGGGGGACCAACCTGAAATCCGAGAACGACGAGCACATGCACCACGCTACCCTGGTCATCAAGGACGACAACCACATCCAATCGGAGTGGCTGGAGTACAAGGACGGCAAGCAGATCATGACCGCGTCCTTCAACCTGGCCCGCAAGTAGTCGCGCCTGGTCCCTCCCGCGGTCTTGCCGGCCGCGGGAGGGCTTCTTGCTCCCGGTGTCCGTTCCACGGCAGGCGATCGAGCGTGTCTTTCGCGAGGAATCGGGCCGCATCCTCGCCAGCCTGATTCGTGTGTTCGGGGATTTCGACCTCTCGGAAGATGCGCTCCAGGATGCGCTCGCCACGGCCCTCGTGCGCTGGAAGAACGACGGCGTTCCCGAGAATCCCGCCGCCTGGATCACCACCGCCGCGCGCCATCGGGCCATCGACCTCTTGCGCAGCCGGAAGGCCCGCGGCGAGGAGACGCGCGGCCGGGGGTTCGAGAGCGAGCCCTCCTACGAGCGGCAAGAAGCGGCTCCCGGATCTCCTCGTGCCGAGGAGGACCTCATCACGATGCTCGAATCCCGCCTCGATTCTCCCCTCGAAGACGACCGTCTCCGCCTCGTCTTCACTTGCTGCCATCCGGCGTTGAACCGGGAAGCACAGGTGGCGCTCACGTTGCGCACGCTCGGGGGGCTGACGACCCCCGAGATCGCGCGGGCGTTCCTGATTCCCCCGGCCACGCTCGGGCAGCGCCTCGTCCGGGCCAAGCAGAAGATCCGAGAGGCCAGGATTCCGTACCGGGTGCCGCCGGAAGACCTGCTCCCGGAGCGCTTTCCTGCGGTGCTGGTCGTCCTTTTCTTGATCTTCAACGAGGGTTACTCGGCGACGGCCGGCGACGATCTGATCCGCCGCGAGCTGTGCGCCGAGGCAATCCGGCTGGGAAGGATTCTGGTCTCCCTCATGCCCCGGGAGGCCGAGGCGCTGGGGCTGCTCGCCTTGATGCTGCTCCAGGACTCTCGGCGCGCCGCCAGGATCTCTCCTTCGGGTGATCTCGTGCTTCTGGAAGAGCAGGACCGGGCTTTGTGGGACAGGGAGGAGATTCGAGAAGGAAAAGAGATCCTCGAGACCGCCCTTCGGATGAGAAGGCCGGGCGCGTACCAGATCCAGGCCGCCATCGCCGCGCTGCATTCGGAAGCCGAGCAGGCCGGCGAGACCGATTGGCCTCAGATCACGGCGCTCTACGACACGCTCCTGGCGATCCATCCGACTCCCGTGGTCGCCTTGAACCGTGCGGTCGCCGTCGCCATGGCCGACGGCCCCGAGAGGGGTCTCGTCCTCATCGAGGAGATCCAGCGCACCGCGGCGCTCGAGGACTACCCCTACCTGCATGCGGCCCGCGCGGATCTTCTCCGCCGCCTCGGCCGCGTGGACGAAGCCCGATCCGCTTATCTCCAGTCCCTCGATCGCGCCGGCAACGCTCCCGAGCGAAGCTTCCTTCGCTCCCGGCTGGCCTCCCTCGAAGGTAAGTGAGCGCTGCGTCTGCCGCACGGACGATCCGGGCAGGATCCTTTCTCACCGTGCCCCCAGTTAAACAGCCGCGAGAGCTTTCCCGCGGGAGGGCAGGACCTCGCGCAGGCCGGAGACGAACCGTTTCATCTCTTCCGGAGTTCCGATGGAGACGCGCAGCCAGCTCGACAGGCTGGGAAACTTCCTCCCCACGAAGATGTTGCGCTCCCGCAATCCGGCAATCACCGAAGAGACGTCGACGCCGAGGTCGATCATGACGAAGTTCGCCTGCGACGGGATAACAGAACGCCCTTCCTTTTCCATCTCGGAGCACAGCCAGCGCCGCGTGCCGTTCATCAGGCGCCGCGTCTCCGGCACGTGCTGAGCGTCCTCCAGGCTCGCCATGGCCGCCTCGAGGACGGCGGCATTCGCGTTGCTCCAGGTTCGATGCGGGCGCATGGCCTCGATCGTCTCTTTCGACCCGATCCCGTAACCAAGTCGAAGTCCCGCCAGTCCGTAGATCTTCGAGAACGTACGCACCACGAGAAGGTTCGGCATCCTTCCGGGCCAGTCGAGCGCGGAGGCGTAGCGATCGTCCTCGACGAAATGATGATAGGCCTCGTCCACCAGGACCACCGCCGTTTTCGGGACGCGCTCGAGGAAGGCCGAGAGGTCCTGCCGGGAGACGATGGTCCCCGTCGGGTTGTTGGGATTGCAGACGTAGACCAGCCCGGTCGCCGCGCTGCAGGCCCGCGTCATCGCCGGAAGATCGTGGCGGTGATCGGATGTCAGAGGGATCTTGATCGAATCGGCTCGAGTCACTCTCGCGAAGGCGAGCACGGCTTCGAACGTCGGCTCCGCCGCGATCACGTTCTTCCCGGGTCCCAGGAATGCCGCATCCGCCATGCGGAGCACTTCCCCCGATCCGCAGCCCAGGATGACGTTCTCGCTCTTCACGCCGTGGAGCTTCGCGAGGGCGTCCCCCATCCTGTCTTCCTGGGCATCGGGATAGCGTGCGGAGACCGCTTGCGAGCGGGTCATCGCTTCGAGCGCCTTCTGGGAAGGTCCGTAAGGGTTTTCGTTCGAATCGATCCGCACCGCGCCGGGAGGAAATCCCGTCTGGGAGCGGCCGGCGGGCAGGACGGCAGCGCTCGGATGTGCGAGGCGTGGGGCGAGGACCCACGTTCCGATGGCCGTGGTGACGGAGCGCGCGAAATCACGACGTGAGAGAATAACTCGGCTCATGGATTCCTCCTGGGGTGGCGCCTGATTCCTTCTATTCCATTGTGGGGGCGCGACGCAACTCGGGTGTTTCACTAAAGTCCGTCCTGTGTGCGGCCCGAATCCCTCGGGCTGGCTTTTCGAGGAGATGCGACATGCGCAAGATCGGTCTCGCCTGCTTTGCCGCTCTGCTCTGGTGTTTCCCGTCTCCGGCCGCCCCCGCCGCGGAGTCCGGCGGGCTCACCAGCCCGGATCACTGGACCTCGGCAGCCAGTCCCGAGTTGCTGGCGGAGCTGGCCGGTGGAATCCAGCATCTCGATCCGCAGGACAGCCGGGCGCTGGCCCGTTCCGGTCACCTCCTGCTGCGGGCTGGAAAAACAGCAGAGGCCGCCAAAGCGTTCGATCTTGCGCAGAAGTCCGATCCCAAGGACGACGAGGCATTCGTCCTCATCGCCATGGCCTACTCGGAGAAAAAGATGTGGGCGGAGGCAGATCGCTGGTTCGCGAGCGCGGTCGAGAGGGATCCCAAGGATGTCGACCACAAGATCGAGTGGGGAGTGAGCTACTGGAACCGTGGCGACAAGAAGAAGGCCGCGGAGCTGTTCGTCAAGGCGATCCAGGACGAGCCGAAGAACGGCCGCATTCTGGACAAGATCGGCCGCGGCATCAATTAGGAGGGGTTCGCGAGGGCCAGATCGCTCTTGAGCGCCTCGCCGAACTCCTCCAGCCACATGTCGATTCTTTCCTCGACCGTGGAAATGGACATGAGCCTGCGGTGGTGCAGAGCCACGAGCAGCTCGCCGGTCTTCGCATCGGTGATCCGCATGTCCCACGTGGCCTGGGGCGGCGACTTCCCCATCGTTCCCTTGGACACGTAGTCGACGAGCCTTCCGCTCAGGACCAGATCTCCCCCTTCCGAGGCGACCTCTGAGAATCCCTTGAGGACATGCCGCAACACCGTGCGCAGGCGCATCGGCATCCCTTCGGCAAGCTGGAAAGCCTTCACCGCGTCGCGTCCCCTGCGCTCCCTGCCCACGAACACCGGGTCGGGCCACGGCTCGATCCTCAAGACCTTGCCCTTGCAGCTGAAACCCGGCTTGGCCCACAGGTAGTCGATGGTCGGGGTGGTGCGGAACTCCACCGCGGCGCCGAACCAGGAAGGGTCGAGCCTGCCGTCGTCGAGCGCCTTGGACTCATCCGCGGCGTGCGACGGCGAGAACAGCACCGCGGCGGCGAGGGCCGCCGCGGGCAGGAGTGTCTTGCTCGAGATTCTCACTTCTTGGCCGGCTTGCCCTTGGCCGCAATCGCCAAATCGTCGTGCAGCGCCTCGCCGAACTCCTCCAGCCACTTGGCGATCTTGTCGTCGACTTCGGAGGCCATGGTGCCGCTGATGACCCGGTGATGGATCGCCGCCAGCAGCTCTCCCGACGCCTTGTCCGTGAGCTTGATGTCCATGGTGGCGGAGGCGGATCC
>DASYRY010000501.1:0-8711 GCA_036004025.1 Candidatus Polarisedimenticolia bacterium
CGCGTCCTGCCTTCCAATGAGCTTGCTCCGTCTTCATGATCGATCTCCTATCCTTTTCAGGCGGTCTTGCGGTGCGGCACTGCTCTCTCGAGCTCCTTGGCGAGGGCCTTGCGGACGCGGCGCAGCTCCGCTTCGAGCCGGGCGATCAGCTCCTGGCTTCCTCGGGTGGATCCGCCCCGTCCCAGAGTCTCCATCTCAAGACAGATCGCGGCCAATCGGCGGGCGCCCAGAGTCGCGGCAGCACCTTTCAGCCTGTGGGCCGCCTTTCCCAGGGCGGGGGCATCGGCGCTGTTCGAAGCTTCAGAGAGGCAGGCGATGCACGCGGGTGCCTCTTCCAGGAACTTGCCGACGAGCATGCGCAAGAATCCGTCCTCCTCTTCGCCTCCCGCCTCCCGCAGGTCGCTCAGGACGCCGGCATCCAGGGACGCCTCGCGGGCCGCCGGGCGCCTCAGGCTCCGGCCCTTGGCGCCGCCCGTGGCTGCCTGCCTTGGAGCCGGAGGACAGCTTCCACTCTCGCGCTCCTCCTCGACTTCGGGCTTCAGCCAGGATTCGACGACCCTGGCGAGATCCTCGGGCCGGACCGGCTTCGCCAGGTAGTCGTCCATGCCGCATTCCAGGCACTCCTCCCGGTCCCCCTGCATGGCATTGGCAGTCATAGCGATGATAGGAGTACGAGCCCCCCGCTCCGCCTCGGCCTTCCGGATCGCACGGGTGGCAGCGTACCCGTCCATCTCCGGCATCTGGCAGTCCATGAGCACCATGCCGTAGGGAATCCGGGACAGCGCCTCTACGGCCTCCTTGCCGTTCGCGGCGACATCCGCGTGGAAGCCCAGCTTGCCAAGCATCCGCACCGCCACGAGCTGGTTCGTCTCGTTGTCGTCGGCGACCAGAATCCGCGTGCGGCGGCGCGCCTTCGCCTCCCTCAGGCTGTGGCGGGTGACCAGGGGAGCCGAGGATTGAGCCGTCGTGCCCACGAGGCTAGCGCTCATCACGGTTGCCAGACAATCGTAGAGCTGCGACTGGCGCACAGGCTTCGTCAGGTATCCCGAGACTCCGGCCGCCCGTGACGCTTCGCCCTGGCCGCGCAGACCGACGGAGGTGAGCATCACGAGGCGAAGCGAAGCGGTGCGCGGATCCGCCTTCAGGGCCCGGGCCAGCTCCAGGCCATTCATGCCCGGCATCTGCATGTCCAGAACCGCCACGTCGTACGGTCGCCCCTCCCGGGCGGCGGCCTGCGCAAGCTCCAGCGCTCGCGCGCCGCTCTCGGCCTCGTCGGGGCTCATTCCCCAGGAGCGGGTCAGCACCGAGAGAAGCTGGCGGTTCGCCTGATTGTCGTCTACGCCGAGAATTCGCAGACCGCGCAGACTGTCACGGGGCGTGGGAAGCTGGCCCTCCCCCTCGGGCTGCCGCTCCAGGCGGACGGTGACTCCGAAAGTGCTTCCCTTCCCAGTCTCGCTCTCGACGCCGATCTCGCCTCCCATCAGCTCGGTGAGCTGCCGCGAGATGGCCAGACCCAGCCCGGTGCCGCCGAACTTGCGCGCGGTGGAACCATCGGCCTGCGAAAAGGGCTGGAAGAGCCGCCCGATCACTTCGGGGCTCATGCCGATGCCGGTGTCGGAGACCTCGAAACGGACCAACGAGCCGTCCGCTTCCTGCTCCACCGGCCGGGCCCTCAAAATGACTTCCCCGGTGGATGTGAATTTGATGGCGTTTCCCACGAGGTTGAGAAGGATCTGTCGCAATCGCCCCGGGTCTCCGCGCAGCGCCGAGGGCACTCCATGGTGGACCAGGCAGACCAGCTCCAGATTCTTGGCCTGAGCGCGCTCGGCCAGCAGCGAGACGACCTCCTCGACCAGCGTGTAAAGATCGAAATCGATCACTTCGAGGTGAAGCCGTCCCGCCTCGATCTTGGAGAAGTCGAGGATGTCGTTGATGATGGTCAGCAGAGCCTCGCCCGAGCGCCGCACCGTCTCGGCGTATTCAAGCTGCTCGGCGGTCAGCTCGGTGCTTAGGAGCAGCCCCGTCATCCCGATGACCGCGTTCATCGGAGTCCGGATCTCATGGCTCATGTTGGCCAGGAACTCGGACTTCGCGCGCGCGGCGCCCTCCGCCGCCTCCTTGGCCCGCTCCAGCTCCGCCTCGATTTCTTTGCGGCCGGTGATGTCCTCGACGATCCCCACGAATTCGGATGCCTCTCCGGCAGCGGACCGAACCGGCGAGGCGAAGGAGTGAACCCACCGGATTTCTCCGGAACGCCGCTGCAGCCGGAATTCCCGATTGAAATCGCTGCCTGAGGCGTTGCACGCGTTCCACTCGGAGACGACGCCGGCACGATCCTCGGGATCGAGCGCCTGAATCCACCCCTCCCCGAGTCCGTCCTCCGGTCTCTGGTCAGCGATTTCCGCCCAGCGGCCGTTCACGTAGACAAGGCGGCCGGCCGCGTCGGCCTGATAGATGCCCACCGGAGAGGACTCGCATAGCAGGCGGAAGCGTTCTTCACTCATCCTGAGGGCGGCGGTCCGAGCCTGTACCTCGTGCTCGATTTCCTCGTTGACTGACTCCAGCCGCGCCTGGCGCTCCGCGATCTGCCCCATCTCCTGGACCCCCCGGATGCAGGAGGAGATCAGGAAGATGTCCTCGAAGATGACCCAGCCTGCGTGCTCGAAGGTCCGCCACGGGCTGGCCACCAGGACGCCGTAAACCGATTGGGGCCACACCAGCCCCCGGACGAAGTGATCCACGGCGACCACCAAGGTTGCGGAGATGATGACCCGCCAGTCCCGATAGAACGCCAGGAATGCGAGAGATCCGAATACGAAGAAATGCGTCTCGATCCGGCCTCCGGTCAGGTGAATCAGGAGGGCCCCGAAGAGCATTTGTCCGACGGCGATCGAGTGGCGGGTGAGGGGGCGCCCCGACTGCCTGAGCGCGAGCAGGATCGGGAAGGAGACGATGGCACCACCCAGGAACACGGCGGCCCAGACGTGGATGTGCGGCTTGCTGAATTGTCCCACCCAGGTCTGCGGGGAGATGAAAACCGCCGCGGCGATGCCCGCGAGCCACTCCACCGCGAGGAGCCCCGCGAAGAGTCGATCGGTCTGGCGAAAGATGCGGTCCTGGTGGTCGTGAAGCAATGCCGAAGCGCCACGCCGAGTCGTTCCGATCGGGTGCGAGCCGCCCTCTCCGATCATCGGCGCGACTCCCGGAGCGTGACGGGAAGAGGGGGATCGTGCAGGGGGCAGCCGAAAACGAAGTGAGTGGGGTGAGAGGATTCCCCTCGCCGGATCGCCTCGACGACGGCCTCCTGACCGAAGTTATCACCGGAGTGCCCGCGCGCTTCGGTGATCCCGCCGCTGAAGGCGAGGGCACCGCTCGGGTTGTAGACAAGCGTATGTCCCGACGTGGCGGTGCCGAACCGGCGCGCCTCCACTCCGGCCCGGTCGAGGAAGAGATCGGCGCCCGGAATCGAGGCGGCTTCTCGATCGAGCTCCGTGCCGAGCCAGTCGTCCCCCGCTCCGGAGGGCACGACGACCAGCAGGTGCACGGCCGCCTGCCCCCGGCACCGGGCCATCACTTGCTCAAGCTCGTAGAGGCTGGCCCGGGTGCAGGGGCAGCGGGGATGAATCGCCATGACCAGCGTCGGGCGATCGGACGCCAGGGAGATCCGGCTGCCCTCCGGCCATCGGGAGGGGGCATGCCCCGGGTCCCCCGGGGTCGTGGCGAACTTCAGCAGGATCACCATGCCGGAACCGACGACCGCCAGCCAGAGGGCACCCAGAGCAAAGGCCGCCGATCGAAGGTGGCGAACGGGGATCGTTGGAGACGAAACCTCATCGGTCACGCGGCTCCCGTCTGGCGTCCGCGATTACGGGCCAGGATCGCCCTGACCCGGGCCGCCAATCGTTTGGGCTCCACCGGCTTGGCCAGATAGTCGTCCGCGCCGATGGCGAGGCCCCGGGCCTCGCTCTCCACGCTGTCTTCCGAAGTCAGCATGATGATTCCGGCCGCCTTCGTGCGTGGATCGGCGCGCAGCTCCTGCACGAGCGCGATGCCGTCCATTCCGGGCATGTTCAGGTCGCTGACGACGATCTCCGGCGCCGACTGTCTGGCGAGATTCAGTCCCTCGAGCCCGTCGGCGGCGACCATCACCTCGAACCCTTCGTTTTCCAGGAAATACTTGACCACCGTGACGACGGTGGGGCTGTCCTCGACGATCAGGATGCGGGCCTTTCCGACGACCGCATTGGAATCCGAAGCCGTCTGCAGCGGTGGAGGCTCGCTCCCGAGGCGCGCCGGCGGCGCTCCCGGCCTGGCCTCGTCGGGAGGGAGCACGCGTACCACTTCTTCGAGTGTCGTGAGTCCCGCGGCGGCCTTCATGACCCCGTCCTCCATCAGGGTGCGCATGCCGGCACGCCGGGCCGTGGCGCGGACCTCGTGCTCCGCGGCCCCGTGCGCCATCCGGTCCCGCAGCTCGTCGTTGACGATCAAGAGCTCGTGAATCGCCGTGCGCCCCCGATAGCCGGACTGGTCGCAGCTCGGGCACCCCTGCCCGGCCTTCCACGCGAGGTCCTTCGGCAGGGCGTCCCGGAATTTGTCCAACAGCTCGGAAGAAGGCGGGCGAGCGATGACGCATTCGGCGCATGGCTTGCGCACCAAGCGCTGGGCCAGGATGCCGATCAGGGAGGCGGCGACCATGAACGGCTCGATTCCCAGGTCCAGGAGCCGGGTCACCGAGGAGGGGGCGTCGTTGGTGTGCATCGTGCTCAGGAGGAGGTGTCCGGTCTGCGCGGCCTCGAGGGCGATCTGCGCGGTCTCGCGATCGCGAATCTCGCCCAGCAGGACGATGTCGGGATCCTGCCGGAGGATGGAGCGCAGGCCCGCGGCGAAGGTCACACCCGCCTTGGGATTGATCTGCACCTGACTGATCCCGCCGATCTGGTACTCGATGGGATCCTCCACCGTGATGATGTTCTTGGCGTGCGACTTCACCCGGTTCAGCGCGGCGTAGAGGGTCGTGGTCTTACCGCTTCCGGTGGGGCCCGTGACCAGGATCATTCCCTGGGGCCGCGACAGCAAATCCTGGAGGCGCCCGAGCACATCCGGCTCGAAGCCTATCTGCTCCATGTTGACGCCCGCGTTGGCGCCGTCCAGGAAGCGGATTACTATCTTCTCGCCGTAGCTCGTGGGGAGCGTCGAGACGCGCAGATCGATTCGTCGCTGCCCGACCCGCAGGCGGCTCCTCCCGTCCTGAGGCTTGCGGCGCTCGGCGATGTCCATCCCCGAGATCACCTTGATCCTGGAGATCACCGCCTGCTGCAGGTGCTTGGGAATCTTGAGCACGTCCTGGAGGATTCCGTCGATCCGATGCCGGACCAGCAGACCTCCTTCGTTCGGCTCGATGTGGATGTCGCTTGCCCCCGCCTTCGCCGCATTCGTCAGCGCCACGTTCACCAGCCGGACGATGGGCGGAAGCTTCACATCCTTGGCCAGCTGCGCCGGATCCACCACCTCGCACTGATCGTCCTGCGACGCCTCCACCTCTCCGTCCAGAGTCACGTTGGTGAGAAGGTCGTACGACATCGCCTCCGAATCCGCGGCTTCCGGCAGGGCGCGCTTGACAGCCTTGAGGATGGAGCTCTCGGTGGCGACGACGACGGCCACCCACTTGCTGGTGCGAAACTCCACGTCCTGCACGGTGGAATGATCGAGGGGATCGGCCATCGCCAGCCGGAGCGTGCCGTCCTTGAGATCCAGCGGCAGGACCATGCGCTTACAGCAGAATTCGGCAGGCAGCGAGACCCCGGGAGGCGGAACGGAGGAACGGTCGTTGAGCTCGACGTACTCCAAACCGAGCCCGGCGGCGACCGCTCGGCCGACGGCGTCTTCCTTGGCCAGCCCGAGGTCACCCGCGATCCGGGCGAGGGATCCCCCGTCCCGAGTTTGGATTTCGAGCACGCGAGCCAGGCCGGTCTCGTCCAGCAGACCGGATGCAAGGAGGCAATCGTTCAAACGCGGCTGCTTCATAACACCTCGAGGTCAGGAAATGTGAGTACGGGCCCCAGGGCGGAGCCCGTTTCACGCGGAGACCGCCATTTCAATATAGGCCGCGCTGGGGAGGTGTCCAGGAAAACCACTCCCGGGGCCCGGAAGTGAAGAGGAGAGGCGGACCGGCCGTGAGTCGGCCGGCATTACAACTCCGTCATCGGTGTTCGGGGCCGCCGTCCCGGACGGACGCCTCCCCGGCGGGCCCGCGCCTTCCCGCCGCGGAAGATCGTCAGGAGGCTTTGTTCGAAGGCTTATGCAGGAGAGAGGCGGCCACGCCGCCGATGAGGCAGAGACCAACGAAAGCAAGCGACCACCCGATCGGGATGCGGTAGATCCCCTCTACCAACATCTTGATCCCGACGAAAGCGAGCACGAGTCCCAGGCCGATGGGCAGGTAGTGGAAGCGGTCCATCATCCCTTGAAGCAGGAAGAACAGCGAGCGCAGGCCCAGAATCGCGAAGATGTTGGAGGTGTAGACGATGAACGGATCGCGGGTGATGCCGAAGATGGCCGGGATGGAATCCACAGCGAAGACCACATCCGTCGATTCCACCACCAGCAGGACGAGCAGCAGCGGCGTCGCGAAACGCCGTCCCGCATCCCGGATGAAGAACTTGCTTCCATGGTAGTTCTTCGACACGCGACAGTAGCGCCGGGCGATCTTCAGGACCAGGTTCATCTCCGGATCCACTTCGGTCTCGCGCTGGAAGAGAATCTTGACCCCCGTATAGACGAGGAAGGCGCCGAAGACGTAGTCAAGCCAGTGGAATAGTCCGAGAAGCGTGGTCCCCGCGAGGATGAAGGCGATGCGCATCACCATAGCGCCGAGGATCCCCCAGAACAGCACCCGGTGCCTCAAGTTCATGGGGACGTGGAAGTAGGAGAAGATGATCAGGAACACGAACAGATTGTCGACGCTCAGCGCCAGCTCGATGATGTAGCCCGTGAGGAACTCCAGGGCGCGCTGGTGACCGAGAAAATAGGCCACGCCGGCGTTGAAGAGCAGGGCCAGGCTGACCCAGATGAGCGAAGAGACCGTGGCTTCACGGATGGAGATGGCGTGAGAGCGGCGATGGAAGAGGCCCAGGTCGATGATCAGGGCCAGGAGAATGCCGATGGTGAATCCGATCCAGAGCGCGGGCGTGCCGACGCCGGCAGCCTCCATCAGGAGACGCCCGCCTCAACCTCCGCGGAGCCCAGCTTGGTCACCAGGGCCAGACCGAACCCGACGATCGACAAGAAGAGCCAGACCAGCTCGCCGAGCACCGGGATGAAACGGACCAGCGCCGTGACTCCGAAGCCCACCAGCACGAAGGTCCAGAGAGCCGACGCTTCCGAGAGCAGTCCGACCTCCATGCCGAGCTTCTTGCCCAGCAGGAGGAGGATCGCCGTCACGCCCACCAAGCCGAGGATCTTCGCGGCGATGCCGACGAGGATTGCGAAGGGAATTCCGATGATCGTGATGGCCAAGCCTATGACGATCACCACCACTCCCACGCAGGCGAGCAGTCCGAACCCGAGGCTCGAAGGCCAGCGTTCGTGGAGCGCGTCGGACATTCTCTCGACCCTCTCCGGGATCAGCAGGGCGATGAGCATGACGACCAGGCACGACACGACGAGCCCGATGAGCCGGAAGACAACGAGCAATCCGATGAGCCCCCCTCCGAGCATCCTTTGCACCCCGCGCGGAAGCCGGGAGCCGATATCCACCTGCTCTCCCTGGAAGGTGGCCTCCGTGGACTTTTGCATCTCCCCCAGGACGTGCACCATTTCTCCGTGCACCGTCGCCCCGGAGTGGAAAACCGCCGGACTCAGAACGGTGACCACCTTGTTCGCCTCGCCGGAGAAGTCGAGCTTGCCGCCGATCACCACGACGTCACCCTCCACCTTCCCTTCGATGGTGGCTGTCCCGCCGATGCAGACCACATCCTCCCGCCGCACGTCCCCTTTGGGCACGTGCACGTCGCTGAAGATCGCCACACCGGGGTCGTGGCTCGCCTGAGCCTCTCCGGCGGAGAGCAGCATCCCGAGGATCGATAGCGCGACCAGCAACGGTAGCCCGTTCATTTTCATGGTCATCCCTTCGAGAGGCATGGCTTGAAGGTGCGGCGGATTTTACGTCCCACCGGAGCGGAGGGTCAAGCCATTCCCGTCTCCCGCGCGCACACCCTTCTCGTCTCGCTCAGGCAGCATCCTTCCAGAGATGGACTACGTGAAGCGGCGCGGAAAAGTTCGGCGGATCGGAGCGGCTGCTCCATGGATCGCGACCTCCAAGGGGGAACAGGCTCAGGAGGGAGCCGGCCCGCCCGTTGGCTGGCGGATGGTGACGACGGGGATGGTGACCGCATGCCGCACGGACGAGATGGTCTGGCCTTTCATCATGTCGCCGAGAAGGCGGTGCCCATGCCCCCCCAGCACGAGAAGATCCAGGTGGTTCTCCCGGGCGATCTCGACCAGAGCGGAGGAGGGAACTCCATAACCGATGAGAGCGCGCGCCTTGACCCCTCTCGAGCGCAAGTCCTCCACCAGGGAATCGAGATAGCGCTTCGCCTCCGAGGCGTCGTGTCCGGTGGCCTCGCGCCCGTAGACTTGGGCGCCCACCCCCTCCAGGACGTGCACGAGCACCAGCTCCGTGTCCGGATCGCGCACCAGCCCGATGCCGTAAG
>DASYRY010000502.1:0-1736 GCA_036004025.1 Candidatus Polarisedimenticolia bacterium
AAGCAGGTAAGCGCCCGTAAGCAGCGCGACGGTTGACGCTCCTCTCACCCGACAACCTCACCGAGCAGCGGATGCTCACTCAGGACTTCATGGCGCGCGCCTTGTGCACCAAGATGACTGCGAAATACGGCGACAGAATCGACATGGAAGCGGGCGTCTAGCAGAGCCGGCGCGAGCGGGAGTCCCGTGAGCGAAACCGGAGGCGAGCCGGGCCGGAACCGACCCACCGTGAGATGAGGCTGGAAGGGGCGGCTCTCCGGGGGAAGCCCCGCCTCCTGGACGCGCTTCTCGACCCAGTCGGCCAGAGCCACCAGCGCTGAGGAGGGCTCCAGTCCGAGGAAGAGCACCCTGGGCGCTCCTCTCTTCGGAAAAACTCCAAAAGTCCCGATCCTGGCTTCGAAAGGGAGGAAGGGCGCTCCAGGGGCCAGCTTCTCCGACAGCAGCCCACGCGCCTGAGAGGAGATCTCGCCACAAAAACGGAGTGTCAGATGCACCTCCGAGGAGCGAACCCACCGGATGTGCCGCAAGCCTTCATCGAAGAGCGAGCTCTGAAGGCGGGACAGACTCTCCCGAATCGGCTCGGGGACGCACGCGGCTATGAAGATGCGCATTCAGGCGCGATGCCGGGCGGACCCGGAACGTTCTGCGAGAAGTATACGGCGTACCAAATCCAGGGCGATGCACGAGGCGTGCGCGCGGATTTTCTCGCGGCCCCCGGCGAGTTTTCGCGTCTGCGATGATTCGCCTCCCGGGTGAACCACGGCCCAGTGGATCGTCCCCACCGGATTGCGGGACGTGCCGCCCCCGGGGCCGGCAATGCCCGTGACCGCCACCGCGACCTCCGCCCGCATTCTGTTCGCGGCTCCTCGCGCCATCGCCAGCGCGACCGGGCGGCTCACGGCACCCCCTCGAGCCAGCGCTGCGTGCGGGATGGCGAGCAGGTGTTCTTTCGCGAGGTCATTGTAGCATACGACCCCTCCGACAAAGACCGAGGAGGAGCCCGGTACGCGCGTCACCCGCGCCGCAACCTGGCCCGCAGTGCAGGATTCTGCGGTGGCCAGGCGCCACCCCCTGGATCGAAGCAGATCCACGAGCACTTCCTCGAGTGATACGTCTCGTTCCGAGACGAGATCGGAGCCCAGCGCCTGCGCCATCCATCGCCGGCAGCGCGACAACTCCCTGGTCGCCGCCCGTCCCCGAGCGCGAAGCTGGATCACCACCTCTCCCGGCGAAGCGAGCGTGGTGACCTCCACCTGCGGGAATCTTCGGGTCGCCGGACCGATCCGTGCATCGATTCTAGTCTCGCCGACTCCCGCGCTCCTGAGGGTCGCCGTCGCAAACGACGTGGGTCGAAGCGACCGCAGCCGGGGGATCAGACCTCCGAACATGGCGGTCATCTCCGAAAAGACGCCCGGAAAGACCGCCATCGCCCCGGACCGGTCGCGGATCCAGATCCCCGGTGCGCTGCCGACGCGGTTGCGTAAAACGCCAGCGCCTTCCGGAAACAGTGCCTGCTGCCGCTGAGCTCGGCGATAAAGAAATCGATGCCGGCGGCACCATGCCCGGACCTGATTCTCGGCTCCAGGGTGGAATCGAAGAGGCCGACCCACGGCGGATGCTACGGCCTCCCGCGTCCTGTCGTCTCGCGTCGGACCGATGCCGCCGGTGGCGATGACGAGTGAAGCGCGGGCCCGGGCATCGAGGAGGGCACGCAGGATCTCCTCGGGATCGTCGGG
>DASYRY010000503.1:0-5803 GCA_036004025.1 Candidatus Polarisedimenticolia bacterium
GGTCGATCTGGGATTCCCGCCCGTCGTGAACCAGGACATCGTGGCGGGGGACCATGAGATTCGCGTGGTCCCTGAAGATCACGCCGATCAGGCCCAGACCCGTAGCCTCACGATCGAGCGTGGAGTGACCACCGTGGAAAAATTCGCCTTCAATTTCTGAGCAGGCCCTATGACGCCGCCGAGTCCCTTGCGACTCCTCCCGGCTTTCCTCCTCATCTTCCTCCTCATGACTCCGGCCGCCGCCCAGGAGACTGGGATCGTCCAAAAGCTCTATGAGAACGCCCTCCAGCTCCTGAGAACGGGGAAGCCCACTGAGGCCTTGAAGGGCTTCGAGCAGATCTATGTTTCCTACGGCAAGTCCCCCCAGGCGCCCGATGCGCTCTTCCAGGCCGCAACCTTCCACTACGCAACGAGCGAGCTGGACGACATCGGACTCGCGGGGCGCGAAGCGATCCAGAAGGCCGTGCCGCTGCTGGACAGGATCCGGCGCGAATACGGCACCTCTTCGCGCGCCCCCGATGCCCTCTATCGTCTCGGATTGATCGCACTGGAGCCGGAGAATCCCCGAGCCAACACCAACGAGGCTTATGCGGCCTTCACTTCGGTCGCCAACGTCTATCCAGACAGCCCTCTCGTCGGAACGGCTCTCTATGGAGCGGCCGTGAGCCAGATGCGCTCGGAAGCCTTCGATGCCGCGATCGAGGACTTCTCCCGCCTGTTCGAGCAGGAGCCCGATTTCGCGGCTGGCGCCAAGGCGAGGCTCAATTTCGGATACTCCCTGTTCCGATCGGACGACTTCCCGCGGGCGATGGAGGAATACCAGAAGGTTCGTGATCTCTACCCCGGGAAGCCCGAGGCCCAGATCGCCCTGGAGCGGCTCACCCTGCTGCACCGGCTGCGCCTCGACCCCGCCGCGGGCCGACCCAGGACGTACCGCCTGGACTCCACCTTCGGGGGGAAGCTCCAGGCGCTCGGAATCAAATCGCTCGACTCGATGGCCATGGATCCCGACGGCAATCTTCTGCTCGGAGATGGGCGGGCCGGAGCGGTGGTCAAAGTGGATTCTTCGGGAAAAGTGATCGGCACCATCCCGCTTCCCGATCTGCGCGCCGTCGCCTCGGACAGCCGGGGAGCGATCGTGGCCGCCGGGGGAGGAATCCTGGTGGTGGGAACGCGGCAACAGCCCCTCGTGCGCCCCGACGACTCTTCCACGCGGCCCGTCAAGGAATTCGCCGGGCTGGCGGTGGATCGGGACGGAAGAGTGCTCGTGGGAGACGCGCGGACCGGAGAAGTCCTGCTCTTCGGAAGGGGACTCGATTTCAAGGCGGCGATTCACAGGACCAGCTCCGGACGGCTGGCGGATGTACGGGTCGGATTCGACAACCAGGTTTATGTGCTCGACTCCAAGGAGCGGACGGTCAGCGTCTACTCCGACGGCAAGGCGATCGCCCATCTGAGACTCTATGAGCCGCCCGCCTCGGTCTCGATTCCCGTGGATATGGCGGTCGACGAGTTGGGGGATCTCTACGTCTGCGACGGAGCTTCCGGGCGTGTGGTGGTGCTCGGCCCCTCGGGGAAGCGGGTCCTCGGCACCCTCGTCGGAGATCGGAGCAAGGGTGGGCTCTCGGATCCGCAGCGTGTCGAAGTGGATCGACAGGGAAGGATTTACATCTATGATAAGAAAGCCGATGCCATTCTTCGATACCAGTGAAACTCCGAAGCCGGCCGTCCGGTGGAGGTCGCGCGTCGCGACGACGCTCGCGGCGCTCCTGCTCAGCCTCATGGCGGCTCATCCGCTGTGGAGCCAGGAAGAGGAGGAGGATCTCACGGAGGGGCTCGCCTCTATGGAGCGGCACCTCAAGCTGGGGAAGGAGCTGTTCGCCGATCTGAAGTTTCCCGAGGCGATCGCCGAGTTCGATCAGGTCGTGCAGCTCTACGAGGGAGGGAAGGTACAGGACATGGGCGATGCCGCCATCCCGTGGGTCGCCGAGGCGCTCGACCTGAGGGCCCGCGCGCGCTTCAATCAGGGAGATCGCGAGCGCGCCCGCGCCGATTTCGCCAATCTTCTCCGGGTGAAGATCGACTACCAAATCGATCGAAAGCTCGTCTCGCCCAAAGTCATCGAGCTGTTCGATCAGGTGAGGAAGGAAAACGTGGGCACCCTCACGATCACCACGGAGCCTCCGGGCGCCGAGGTCCTGCTGAACGACGATCCACTCTCTCGGACTCCCGTGCAGGGGCGTCCCGTGATGCAGGGGACCTATCGGCTGAAGGTGACGCTGAAGGGGTTTGTGAGCCACGAGGAAGATCTCATCCTGAATCCCCGCACCGAGCTCAAGCGCGAAATCCGGCTGAAGCCGAACCGGCGCACGCTGCGGCTCATCACCGAGCCTGCGGGAGTCAACGTCCTGATCGACGGGGTTCTGGCCGGGACCTCCTTCGGGACGCTGCCCCCCGAGCTTCAGAACACCGCCAAGGAGGCCGGTCTCGATCCCGCCAAGGCCTCGGCGCCCCTGCTGGTCCCCTATGTCGAGCAGGGGCCGCATCAGGTGCGCTTCGAGAAGGAGTGCTTCGAGCCTCAAATCCGATCCATCCAGGTGGCCCTGGACGTGGAGCAAAACACACCGCAGACTTTCCAGCCCGTCCTCCTGAAGCAGCAGATCGGGAATCTTCGGGTCACCTCGCACCCTTCGGGCGCCGAGGTGTTCGTGGACGGTCAGACCGCGGGAACGACTCCCCTCCAGCAGGCAGTGGTCTGTGCCGGAGAGCGCGAGGTTCGGCTCGTCAAGAAAGGGCAGGGGACGTGGTTCGAGCGGGTGAGGATCAAGCCCGACGCGATGAACCTCCTCGACGCCACGCTGCGCCCCACCCTGGTGTACCTCGGTACTTTTCGCCTGGACGAATGGGGAAGGCTCAACTGGAGCGATGAAGACAAGAGTCTCCTGGAGAGGATGCGTTCCCTGCAGTCCTTGAACCAGATCCGCCCGGACGAAAGCCTGAAGTCCTTCCGCAGCGCGCTCGTGACGGATCTGCAGCAGCCCGCAGAGGCGGAGAAACTGCGCAAAGGCGCCGGGATCCCCCCGGGGAAGGTGCTGGAAGCGCTGACGAAGTTCCAGGCCGATCTGCTTCTGGCGGGCATTTCCGTGACGGAGCCGGGAGGGAAGGGGACCCAGGCCCTCTACCTGTACTCTTCGGAGCAGCCGGAACCGGATCGGATCCGGCTCGATCTCTCGGGCCCGTCGGACCTGCAGCTCTTTCTGTCGCGACTCGACCGGCAACCCGATCTTCGAAGACCGTGGATCGGTGCGATGTTCTCGGACACCCTCCTGGGCGGGGACCCGGTCGTGGTCCGCGTGATCAAGTCGAGTCCCGCGTCCGTAGCGGGGATCCGCATCGGCGATCAGATCCTCTCGATAAACGGCAAGGCGATCCGCCAGGCTCGGGCCCTTTCGGTGAGCGCCTCGGGATGGAAGGAGAAGGATCGGCTGGCGATCGCCCTGCAGCGCGATTCTGCGACGCAGAACCTGTCGCTCGAGGTGGGGAGCACGCCGGTGCTCCTTCCGCTCTATGCGCCGGACCGGCTCTACAACAAGGCCCTCTGCGATTACCGACAGATCTCCCGCGGGGCCGACGAACCCGTCGATCGGGCACTGGCGCTCGTGAACCTGGGACTGGCCTTCATGCACTTCCGGTCTTATGACAAGGCGCTCTCGGAGGCGCTGAGCGTCGTGAGCCTCCCGGCGGGAGGAGGGATCTCGCGGGGCACCGTGAGGTATTATCAGGGCCTTTGCTATCTCAAGAAGGATCTGGTGCCAGAAGCGCGCACGGCATTCCAGGAGGCCGCATCCTCCACGGAGGCGACCCTGGATTCGAATGACGGACCGCCCGTGGCCGGCCGTGCCAGGAATCTCCTGCAGTAATGGGCGAACCGGAGATGGGGGAGTAGGAACCCAATGATCGAACACAAGGAATCCGGCGAGATCCTGTCCGAAACGATGCCCACGCTTCTGCACCGGCTCCACCGCAAGGAAGAGACCGGCCGACTGCTCTGCCAGAAAGCGGGCGTCACCAAGACGCTTCAAGTCGAGCGCGGTGCGGTGGTCTTCGCGGCTTCGACCCATCGGGACGACCGTCTCATCCAGCTCCTCTTGAAGCGCGGGACGGTTTCCCTGCCGCATCTGATGAGCGCGCTGGAGGCGTCCCTGAAGAACAAGCAGCGCCTCGGGGAGGTCCTGCTGTCGCAGAATCGGATCATGCGCGACGAGCTGGACCGCACGCTGCAGGACCAGCTCAAGGAAATCGTGTGCAGCGTGTTCAATTGGGATTCCGGCTCGTGGGCCTTCGAGAAGGGCCCGCCCTCCGAGGAGAAGGTGACCCTCACGCTGCATCCTCTCGCCTTGATCCTGGAGGGGATTCGGCGCATCGAGTCGTGGGCTCGTGTCTACGAGAAGGTGGGCGGGATGAATGCGGAGTACCGTGCCACACGGGAGGCGCCGGATCTCGCGCACAAGGCCGATCTCCTGCCCGGAGAGCGCCAGATCCTGAACTTCACGGAAGAATCCAGGACGCTCTCGGAGATTTGCGAGGTCGTGCGCCTGAATGATTTCGTGGTCTGCAAGGTCGTCTGGGGGCTCCTCATCATCGGCGCCTTGATGAAAGCCTAGCCCCACCCATATTGATTCCCCCCGACCAGATCCCTTAGAATCCTATGTCAGCCGCGGGTTTGCGGGCAGGGCGCTTCCTGCCGACCGCGCACCTCTCCATACAGGAAGCCAGCTCGGATGCCCGACGTGCGTAGGATCTCCCTGTCCCTGCTGCTCGCCCTCTTCGCCTTCGGCGGGACCGGCGCCGCCACCGTCCAGGACGACTTCCCCGTCGAAGGGACTTTCCATTGGGGTCCCTTCCGGGTCCGGCCCACGTTCCAGCTCCGGGACACGGGTTACGACAGCAACGTCTTTCTCGAGGACGGGCGCGAGATTTCCGATTTCACCTCGACCACCCAGGGGGGCCTGAAGATGTTCAGCCTCTTCCGCGATCGCGGAGTCATCCAGGTGGAGGAGGTGCTGGACTACGTCTTGTACGCGCAGAACGGCTCCTTGAACCACTTGAACAACCTGACGCGATCCAAAGGCGCCTACTACATGAAGCGCGGAGTCGTCTTCGCGGAATTCCAGTATCTCTCGGTCCGCGAGCGCCCCAGCACCGAGATCGACTATCGCGTGCGGCGCCGGGAATCGATGCTGGGGACGGGCTGGCGCTTCGTATGGCCCCATTCGAGCCTGCAGTTTCGACTGGGTCGCGATGTGTTCGACTACGAGAGCGGGGTCGAGGCCGGGCAGAACATCCCGCCGGCTCTGAACCGAGTGGAGAAGCGGATCACGGTGACGGGCACGCGGCAGCTCCTTCCCAAGACCACCGGCCTTCTCGAATGGGAAGGCACCCGTATCGATTTCGACAAGGAGCCCACGGACATCGAGCTCGATTCCGATTCCAGCTCCCGTCGCTTCTCGGGGGGCCTCCAGTTCGATCCGTCGGCCTTCATCAAGGGGACGCTGAAGGTGGGCGTCAAGCGGCTGGAGCCGGACAGCCGAACCAGGGAGGGATACGAAGGGATCGTGGGGGACGTCGCGCTTCTCTACCGGTTCACGGGACTCACGAGCCTGGAGCTGCGCGGAAGAAGGGGCGTCGAGTTCACGATCGCTTCGAACAACTTGTACTACCTGGACCGATCCTACGGCGCCACCTTGACTCAGAAGCTCGCCGACCGGGTCGCCGGAGAGGTGGGAATCGACCGGCAGCGTAT
>DASYRY010000504.1:0-3864 GCA_036004025.1 Candidatus Polarisedimenticolia bacterium
CAGGCGATCACGCACGACGCGGAGATCGTCCGGGAATACGGGGTGGCGGCCCTGATGCACGACATGGGCAAGGTGAAGATACCCGCCGAGATTCTCGACTGTCGCGGGAAGCTGAGCGAGGCGGACTTCGGGATCATCCGCCAGCACCCGCTGGAGTCCCTGCACCTGCTGCGGGAGACTCCCGGAATCGGCGATCTGGCGCTCGTGGTCGCATTCGAGCACCACCGGCGCTTCGATCTCACAGGGTACCCCGCGGTGCCACGCGCTCTTCCCCAGCACTTCGCCAGCCGCCTGGTCACGCTTGCCGATGCCTACGACGCCATGAGGAGCAACCGCAGCTACCAGCGCGAGGTTCCCCCCGAGCAGGCCATGCGAATCCTGCAGGAGCAGTCCGGCAAGATGTTCGACCCGGTGCTGGTGCGACTCTTCATCCGGATGATGGGGGCCTATCCGCCGGGAACGCGCGTGAGGCTGGACACGGGAGAGGAAGGAATGGTGCTGAAGGCGAATCAGGACGACCCGTACCGTCCCATCGTTCGCCTGGTGGACGGAACCGCTTCCGAAATGGATCGACTCCGTCTGGTCAATCTCGCCGAGCGGGATCCGAAGACCGGAGCCTACCTGCGCTCGGCGGTTTGCTCTCTGCCTTGAGCGGGAAGACCTACGAGCTGGTGGGTCCGAGCGTGCAGTTCCCGTCTGCCTTGCTGCATACCACCGCCCTCGCCTCCACCTTGGTGGTGAAAACGATGGCGGGTGCCTCGTAAGGCTTCCTCTGCCGGGAGGCAGATCCCGAGGGAATCAAGTTCTTCCGATCTTCCTTCACCGTTCGCTCCGTTTCAGCCGCATTGCCGGATCCCCGATCAGGTTAAAGGCGTTTACCATGTCGCGAATCGCCGCCTGGTCCGCGGGAAGCGACCGTTCCGCCGCACGGACGAGATCCCCCAGTCGCACCGGCCCCTCGCGGAAGGCTCCTTCCAGTAGCAGCCGGTCCAGCCTGGCGTGCGGTCCCGGATCGAGAAGGGTCGACGGGGAGAATGCGGCCACCGCCCCGCGACCGGGAGCCTTCACCAGACTCCAGGCCAGGGAGTCACCGTAGGGGTAAGTGAACGCGCCGTCGAAACAGGTCATGCTGAAGACCATGAAATAACTGCCGGGGCCGTTGGGGAGCTGCGGCGCATCTCCCGACATGAGAATTCCCTGAGAAGTCCAGATCTGCGGGCCGCCGTGTCCGAGGAAGTTGATGAGATCCGTGCCCTCGCCCACTGCCGAAGCCATCTCCTCCCGGGGGTTCTCGGATTGCCCGAGGTAGAGGCGACGGATGGCTACCGGGAGGTCCGAAAGGCCGGATGCGAGGAGCTCGCTGGTCTGCTCGAAGCTGGGATCGTCCAGGCCGCTGCGGGCGTTGCGGTCGTCAGCCACGAACAAGGCGCGCCCAAGAGGACGATCCGCTTGAAGGGTTTCGAACTCCACGATCTTCGCCACGGCGGAGGCCATCTCCTCGGGGGTCTGCGCCGGAAGGCGGCCCACCGAGACAGGTTGTCTTGAGGCGAAGAAGCCATCGTCGGCCGCTTCGTAGCGATATTTGCTCGTGACGAAGAGCTTCGTCGGCACCATGTCGGACCAGGGGGTGCCCAGATAGCCTCGCGGATCGAAGCTCGCCCCGCCGGCCAGGAGCAGGAAGCGCGGCGGCCGGTTCCAGGATCCCGCCGCTTTCACGAAGTCACGGATCGCCTCCGGAGACTTGCCGCCGTGCCCGAACTGGTCGTAGACCGCCTCCACGTCCACGACGCGCGTGTCGAGCCCTTCGCTTCTGCGCATCTCCAGCAAGGGCTCCAGCGCCTCATGGAACGCCGGCACGGTGACGACGAGATATTCGCCTCGATTCGACTTCTCTCTCAGATCCCTCTCCGAAGGAGGAATCCGCAAGGAAGGCGCGGCGATGGCCGGCCGTGCGGCGGCGTGGTACCGGTGAACCCCTGCCGGCGCCGCGGTCTCCTGGAAGAGCACCGAAAACGTTCCATCGGACTCCGATTTCAGCGAGAAGCGATTCAAGCTCACGGGATCGAGCGGATGGGTGACATCCAGAATCCGGATGTCGGGGCTGGTGAACCCTCGAAGCCGGAACGGGCCTCTCGCGCCGGAAGCGAACTCAAGGCGGTCGCCGGATGCGCGCAGCGCCCGCGGCGCCTCCACTTCGATCCAGTTGACCAGGAAGACATCTACGTCGGAGCCCGCATCGGCCACCGCCTCGATTTGGACTTCGTTGTGGTCCAGCAGAAGTCCCTCGGGAAGCGGAACGTCGAAGCGATGCGACTCGGTGCCCTTGAAAAACCCTTCATAGACCTGGCTTCCGTTCAGGCGGATCCGCACGTGGTGATCGCGCGGAACCTCGGGGGCCTCGGTCATCCCGACCAGGTCTCCGCGCAGCCGCGCGGGGCCCGGCAGAGAGTCCACGCTAAGGGGGATCGATACCGGCGGTCTCTGATTGAAGACGATTTCGTGGAAGAAGAAGTCTTTCTCGGGTGAGGCGATGAAGTAGATTCGATTCTCTCCCACCCGGGTGGTCGCCTGAGCGCTTTCCACCGGCGGGAGGCCCGACAGGACCGGCGCCAGCCGTTCCTTCATCGACCGGAACTTGGGCGCGCCTTGGCGCGGCTGCACTTGATAAACGTGCTCCGCGGAATACTTCCCCTCGGATTCCGTCGCGAAGAACTCGAGGCGCGGCGATCCTTCCGCGCCGAGGGGCGCGACGGTCCGGACGGGGACCACGACTCCGCCTTCGGTCACGACGAAATCGGTCGCCCTGGCAGATCC
Organism: Candidatus Polarisedimenticolia bacterium; assembly: GCA_036004025.1. GTDB lineage: Bacteria > Acidobacteriota > Polarisedimenticolia > Gp22-AA2 > AA152 > AA152. Next base: position 2,815 of record DASYRY010000504.1, read on the forward strand.
CTTGCCGAAGATCGGACCCAGCTGATCGAGCCCGATTCCATAGACCCCGGTCGACACCACAGGAAGGTTGACGTGCGTGGGGGAAGCCCCGGCCACCGTCCCAGGCGTGGAAAGGGCCTTATCCAGCGCCGGCCGATGCGCGATCGGCGACGGGCTTGCCGAAAGAGCTTCCAGTTTGCGGATCAAATCCTCTTCCGCTTCCGCTGGGGCACCGGCACGCACGGCCGGGTGCCGTGTGGGTTTCAGCGTCGTGTCCCGATCTTCCAGCTGGTACCAATCGCCGGCGCGGCCCTCGGGGTCGTGGAAAGCGTACCGGGCACCGAACGGAGAGCCCAAGCTGCCCAGAATCAGGTCCGGATTGACTCTCTCGAACGGCCCGACGGAGGATCCCGCACGATAGAGGTTGAAGCCCAGGTGGCCCGGCTCCAAAGCAGTAGCCCAGGCGAGATCCACTCCGGCTTGCGCCGGTTTCGCATGGAAGCCCACGACGCCTGCGGCCGTGGCCGTCACGTTGCTGGCTCCCTTCGTGGTCGGCGAGAGACCGCCCCAATCCTTCCATCCTTCCTCGTCGTTTCCGTCCGCCAGAAGTCCTATCGATTGAGCTGTCGGAGCGACGCCTACGAAAGTTTGCGGCGCCCAGACTCCGGCCGCGATCCCGTTGGCGGAGGACGAAGGAGCGGCACCCCAGGCGACGAAATCGATGAGGTTCGGTGCCGTGATCGTGGCGTTCGGATAGACCGACAGCGTGTCGGACGCGGAAGCGAGGTCGCCGTTATTGAGGCAGGAAAGGACGCAGGTCAAGTCGTTCGACGTGAAGTACTGGGTCGCGGTGTCGACTCCGCTCCCCAGCTCGATCACCACGAAGGCCCCGGGGACGATTGTTCGGGTCCCCAGGGAGGGCACGGTATACGTGCTGTTGTCCGAGGTGTTCTTGAAGACCCATCCCGCGAGGCTTAGGGTCGTCCCACCCCCGTTGTAGATCTCCATCCATTGATTCCCGGACGGAGGATTCAGCGCCACTTCATTCACCACCGCGCCGGCATTGAACGA
>DASYRY010000505.1:0-3667 GCA_036004025.1 Candidatus Polarisedimenticolia bacterium
CTCAAAGCGAAGGGGCGTGCGGCTTCCTCGCGCGCCCGATCCATGGCCAGGCGCAGGCGCTTCCCCGCCGGCCGATGCTCCAGGTCCGTGAGAAACAGCTGCACCGGCTCCGGAGGGGCCACCACCTGCGCGGGCGCCCCTTTCGAGGCTTGGAAGGACGTCCGCAGCGCTTCGTGCCGGCTGATGATCTCGCTCAGACTCCGCTCCAGGGCCGGCAGGTTGAGGTCCCCAACGAGATGAAGGGGGGTCGCCAAGTTGTACGCGATGTCTCCCGGGGCGAGCTGCTCGAGGAACCAGAGTCGCTCCTGGGCGAAGGAGGCCGGCGCCGGCCCGTGACCGGCGCGCCTCGGGATGGCTTCCGATCTCGCCGCCTGCGCGGCCCTCTCCCGCAGTCGTGCGAGCGTTCCATCGCGATCGATCATGGAATGGCCTCGAGCCTCTTCGTTCATCTCAGGGATTCTCTTCGACCTTGATGGGAGCCGGCTGCACCCCAGGATGTTGCTTGATTCCATCCCCCTTCGTGACCGCCAAAAGATCGGTCGTCCTTTCGATCTCTTCCGATCTCGCGCCCGCAAGAAGGGCCTCCTCAACGTGGAGTGCGATGCCGCGAACCGTGGGCGCATCATAGAGGTCCCGCAAGGTGAAGATGGGGCCGAGTCGGGATCGAACCCGCGAGACGAGCTGGGTCGCCAGCAGGGAGTGGCCCCCCGCCTCGAAAAAATCGTCGTCCAGCCCAGGGCTCGCCACTCGCAGGACCTCCCGCCACAGAGAGGCGATCTCCAGTTCCATGGGCGTCCGAGGGGGCGTCCGGTCAACCAGTTCCGCTCGAACGGCATTCGGAGCCTGGAGCGCACCCCGGTCCACCTTTCCGTTGGGAGTTAGGGGCAGCCGCTCCATCACGACGAAGGCCGCGGGGATCATGAAGTCAGGAAGCTTCTCCTTCAGGAATGTGCGCAGCTCTCCCACCAAGAGCGAACTCCGGCTTCCCGGGACGACGTACGCCGCCAGGCGGCGCTCTCCCAGGGAATCTTCATGGGCGACGACGGCGCACTCTCCCACGGAAGGGTGGCGTCCCAGGACCGCCTCCACTTCCCCCGGCTCGATTCGAAAGCCACGCACCTTCACCTGATCGTCGAGACGGCCCAGGAAATCGAGGCGGCCGTCGGACCTCCACCGGGCCCGATCCCCGGTGCGGTACAGACGCGTCCCGCGCCCGCCCAAGGGGTTGGGCACGAAGCGCTCCGCCGTCAGATCCGGCCGGTCGTGATAGCCGCGCGCGACGCCGTCGCCACCGATGAAGAGCTCACCAGGCACATTGGCGGGCTGAGGCCGGAGGTGACGGTCGAGAACGTAGACCTGCGAGCATGCTACGGGACGGCCGATGGACACCGTCCGCTCCACCTGCGCCGGATCGGTCATCGTGTGGGCGCAGGCGACGACGGTCCCCTCGGTCGGCCCGTAGGCGTTGACCAGCCGCAGCCCCGGGACTGCTTCGAGGACCCGGCGCGCGGCGGCGGGCGGCATAACGTCTCCGCCCACGATGAGCCGCCGCAGGCCCTTCAGATCGTCGAGTCTTTCCCCCACCATGAGGGGGAAGAGGCCGGTGACCAGAATCGCCGTGGTCGTCCCACTCTCTCTCAGCGTCTCGCCGATCTCCTCCAGCGAAGGATTCCGCGAAGAGAGCATGATCAGGCGGCCGCCGTTGGTCAGGCAGCCCCAGATCTCCATGGCCGAGGGATCGAAGGAGAGCGAGACCGCCTGCAACACGACGTCGTCCCGGCCGTATCGGATGGAGTTGGAATTCTTCACCAGTCGGATGACACCGCGGTGGGTCACCTGGATTCCCTTGGGCATCCCGGTGGAGCCGGAGGTGTATACGACGAAGGCGAGGTGGTCCGGATTCGCCCCGCCGTCAGGAACGCAATCCCCGCCGCCGTCTTCCGACGCGAAAACCTGTGGATCGTCCAGACAGAGTCGCGGCACTTCGTGTCCGGGAAGCTTTGCCTCGAGATGGCGTTGGGTCAGAATCACCCGGGCCCGCGAGTCTTTCAGCATGAACTCGAGACGTTCCCTCGGATAGGCGGGATCCAGCGGAACGTAGACGCCTCCCGCCTTGAGGATCCCCAGCATCCCCACGATGACCTCAGGAGATCGCTCCAGACAGAGAGCCACGGTTGCTTCGCGCCCGATTCCCAGGGAGCGCAGACGGCGGGCGAGAGCGCCGGCCTTCCGGTCCACGGTCCGGTAACTGAGGGAGCGCTTCTCGAAGACGATCGCCACCTCGTCGGGCCGCCGGGCCGCCTGTTCCTCGAACAACTCGTGGATCGTTCGCTCGGGGTACCGGAACGAGCCGGAAGCCGTTTCCGGTGAGGATCCATCGCTTGCGCTCCATTCCACCAGCACGCGACGTCGTTCGCCTCGGGTGAGAAGAGGCAACTCGTGCACCGGGCGTTCACCGTGGGAGGGCATCGCACCTAGGAGGGTCGTCAGGTGCCCCAGCATGCTGCCCATTGACTCGGCGTCAAAGCGACGACGGTCATAGACGATCTGCAGCGCAAGAATCGGGCCCGGGGACACCGCCACGGTGATCGGATAATTGGTCTTGTCCCAGGCTTGGAGATCGCGCACCTTCAAGGCTTCCAGCCGCTCCAGCCATCGTCCTCCTACGGGATAGTTTTCGAACACCAGGATCGTCTCGAACAGGGACCGGCCGCGAGGGATTTCGCTCCAGCCTTGGATCTGAACGAGCGGCGTCTGCTCATAGGGCAGCATCTCGAATTGCCGGGACTGGACCTCACGCAGCCAGGGCAGGAGGGGACTTCCTTCGGGCACTCGCAGACGCAGGGGCAACGTATTAATGAACAGTCCCACCATCGCCTCGGAGCCGGGAAGATCCACGGGACGTCCCGAAACAACGCTCCCGAACAGCACGTCCGTCTCGCCGCTGTAACGGCTCAGGAGGATCGCCCATGCCGACCGGACCAGCGTGGCGAGGGTCAGCTCGTTACGCCTCGCGAACGCTTCCAGGCTTGCCGTTGCCTGCTGTGTGAGCTGCGCGCGCCGCACGGCGTAGATGGAGTCGAGTCGCTCCTCGGAAGATGCCTGCTGCGCAGCGACGAATTCCGGATCGGGGCGCGCGATCGGCAGCGGCGTCGGAGAGCTGAAATCTCGAAGAGTCCCGCGCCAGAACGACTCCGCCTCCTCAGGATTCTGGTGCCGCAACCATCCTATGTATTCGCGGTACGGCCGGGCCGGCGCCAGCGAAGGCTCCCGATCGCTTCGCAGCGATTCGTAGAGCAGGAACAGTTCCTCCAGGATCACCGGTACCGACCACCCGTCCATGAGGAGGTGATGATGGCTCCAGACGAAGCGATGCGCCGCATCCGACATCCGGATCAGGGCGAAGCGCATCAGGGGCGCGCGAGAGAGATCGAAGCCGCGCTCCCGATCCTCGAGCAGGAATTCGTCGAGACGCCTCCTCTGTTCGATGGGGCCCAGGCCCCGCCAGTCGAGCCGCACCCAGGGAAGGACCACGTTCCGGCGGACGATCTGGAGCGGCTCCGCGAGGCCCTCCCAGACGATGGAGGTCCGCAGGGGCGGGTGACGCTCGGATACCTTCTGCCAAGCCGCTTCGAAGGAGGGCGCGTCGAGGCCTTCCTCGAATACC